>NZ_JBEXRZ010000002.1:0-121929 GCF_040613325.1 Streptomyces sp. NPDC006283
GGACCTTGCCCGCCCGCAGGGGCAACA
This sequence comes from Streptomyces sp. NPDC006283, assembly GCF_040613325.1. NCBI lineage: Bacteria > Bacillati > Actinomycetota > Actinomycetes > Kitasatosporales > Streptomycetaceae > Streptomyces > Streptomyces sp. NPDC006283. The sequence continues at coordinate 28 of NZ_JBEXRZ010000002.1, forward strand.
CCAGAATGCCGACCTGGGCGAGCGTGAGCGCAGTGGTCAGAGCGCGCGGCCTGCGGTCGGGTGGGGGCCGGGGCCTTGCGCGGCCCGGGACGGACCGAGCGAGGTGCGCTCGGCCGAGCGGGGCGCTCCTCGGGCCGGGGAGGAGGAAGATCAGTAGGCGGAGTCGACGTTGTCGATCGAGCCGTACTTGTCGGCCGCGTAGTTGGCGGCCGCGGTGATGTTGGCGACCGGGTCGGTCAGGTCGTGCGGGGTGCCGGCCACGTGGTAGGCGTCGAACGTCGGCTGGATGACCTGGAGCAGGCCCTTCGACGGCGTGCCGTTCTGCGCGTTCACATCCCAGTTGTTCTGGGCGTTCGGGTTGCCGGAGGACTCACGCATGATGTTGCGGTGCAGGCCCTCGTAGCTGCCGGGGATGTCCTTGGACTTCATGATGTCCAGGGCTTCCTTGATCCAGCCGTCGAGGTTGTCGGCGTACTGCTTCTTCGCCTTCTTCGCCGGAGCGTCCGCCGCCGACACCTGCGCCGCCGCGACGTTGGCCGACACCGGTGCAGCCTGGGCGGCCGACGGCGCCAGGGTGAGCGCCGCTGCTGCGGCACCCGCGGTGGCTATCCCCGCGACGGAGAGCTTGCGGAATCGGGCGATGCGGCTGCTGGTGTTCTTGGCGGTGGCGGTCATACGGGGGTAACTCCATCTGAAGACGACATGGGGATGCCGACCGAATGCGGTGATGCGGTGCGGCATAGGCGGAGAAGATCTCCACCTGGCGGCCGGAGCGGTCGAGCGGACTCGTTCTGCTGTCCGGCCCTGCGCCGGGCTCCCCGGACGACAGCCATGTTTAGGGGCGCTTCGAGGGGAGCGCAAGGATGTGACGTACTACCCGACTACAGAGCAATTGCCCGAAATGGTCCGGCCGGTACGCCCTGGTGCCGGATCGAGGGCTGCTCGGTCTACTACCTCCCCTAGGACGTGACGTGGGCCCTATGCGGGGCATCACAGCCACGACGCCCTTCGGGGGTATTCACCTGACTCAACGGTCGACGGTCCTCACGCTCCGTGCCCGCCCCCGAGCGCTGGCCGACGAACAACGGTGTCCGTCTTCGGGCCAATGGCATGATCCGGCCGTGGATACGCGTACGAAGGCAGACGGGATACAGGCGGACCGGCCCATGGAATGGGCCGTGCGGCCCGCCGGGGCGGCGGACGTCGAGGCGATCGCGGAGCTGCGGGCCGTGGTGATGCGCCCGGACCTGGAGCGGTTGGGTCGGTTCGACGAGCATCGGGTCCGGCAGCGGCTTCGGGATTCCTTCTCCCCGCGGCACACGTCGGTCGTCCTGGCCGCCGGCGCCTTCGCGGGATGCGTCGCACTGCGTCCGGCCGACGGCGGGCAGTGGCTGGAGCACTTCTATCTGGCCCCGGAGGTCCAGGGACGGGGGCTCGGTTCGGCCGTCCTGCGGACACTGCTGGACCGGACCGATACCGACGGCTCGCCCGTCCGTCTGAACGTCCTGCAGGGCAGTGCCGCCCGGCGGCTGTACGAGCGCCACGGATTCACTGTGGAGACCGAGGACCCGATCGACGTCTACATGGTGCGACAGCCGGGCGCGGCATCCTCCTGAACGTGACCCCTTGCCGGAGGCAGCAGACGGGGGCGGCGGGACCGAGTAGGTCCCGCCGCCCCCGTCTGCTGCTTGCCTCCGCCGCGTCAGGGACGCTTCTGGGGCATCTCGCTCCGAGAGCCCTGCTGGGCGGGCAGGCCGTCGAGAGCCGTGACCGTCCCGGCGTCGGGGACCGCCCGCTGCGCGGGGCCCCACGTCTCGCGCGTCATGAGCACGCCCACGAGGCCGATGACGGCCACGCCGACGTAGAAGCCGGCTGGACCCCACCACCCGAAGGAGTCGGCGAGCAGCACGGCGATGAACGGTGCGAAGCCGGCCACCGATGCGGCGGTCTGGTACCCCAGGGAGGCTCCCGAGGTGCGGGTGCCGGTGCGGAACAGCTCGGCGAACCAGGCCGCCTGAGTGCCCGTCAGGGCTGCGTGGATGACGCCGATGGCGATGAGGAAGACGAGCACGATCAGAGCCGGGGCCCCGGTGTTGGCCATCATGTACATCGGGATGCCGAAGGCCACCGCGAGCAGGCAGCCGACCAGATAGACCGGCCGGCGTCCGACACGGTCGGTCAGTGCACCGGACAGGACCGTGGTGGCGACGGCCAGCAGGCTCGCGATGACAACGCCGGCGAGTGCGACGCTGCGGTCGTCGGGGTCGCGGTCCGTGATGTACGACAGCAGGTACGTCGCGGTGAGGTAGTAGGCGCAGGACTCGACCACACGCAGGGCGATGATGCGGAGGATGTTGCGCCAGTCGTCGCGGAGCACAGCGGCGAGCGGATTGCGCACCGTGCCGCCCTCGGCCTTGGCCGTCTCGAACTCCGGCGACTCGCTGAGCTTCATCCGGACGACGAGCCCGACCACGATCAGCAGGGAGCTGGCCAGGAACGGCAGGCGCCACGCCCAGTCGCCGTCGAGGGAGGCGGACAGCAGAAAGGCGACGTTGGCCAGCGCGATGCCGAGCGGGTTGCCGGCCTGCGGTATCGCCGCGTACAGACCACGGCGCCTGCGGGGGGCGTGCTCGTACGTCATCATCACCGCTCCGCCCCACTCGGCGCCGAACGCGAGGCCCTGCACACAGCGGATCGCGACGAGCAGGGCCGGGGCGACCACGCCGACCTGCTGGTACGTGGGGAGCAGGCCGATCATGACAGTGGCGACGCCCATGGTGAGCAGCGCGCCGACGAGCACGGGCTTACGTCCGTGCCGGTCGCCGAGGTAGCCGCCGAGGGCTCCGCCGACGGGTCGCATGAGGAAGCCGACGCCGAGCGTGACGAAGGCCAGGAGGGTGCCGACCACCGGGTCGGAGTCGGGGAAGAACGCGTCGCCGAAGTAGAGGGCGGCTGCGGTTCCGTACGCGACGAAGTCGTAGTTCTCCACACAGGTGCCTGCTGCCGAGGCGAGTGCGGTCTTGATGCGGCCGGGTCGGGCGTCCGGCGCGGAGGATGTGCTGAGCGCGCTCATGCCGGGATCTCCTTTGATGGCGGTATGCGCGGGGGACGGTTCAGCTCGCCGGCCACGGGGAGACGGCCGGTTCTCGGGGAGCGGGGGGCTTTCGCGGAGGGGACGGGGGCGGGGGTGCTTTCGTGGGAGGGGAAACGGGGACGGAGGTGCGTCGCGGGGCGGCTCGGAGCGGTGGAAACCGCAGACGGGGATGCATGCGGTGGGGGAAACGAGGACCGGGTGGGCGGTGCGCGGCGCGGGCGGTCAGAGCCGGTCGGCGAGCTCGCGCGCGGACCGCAGTTCGAGCTCGTGGAGCTTGGCGACGCGCCGCACGGTGTCGTCGTCGTTGTCGAACGTCGCTCCGAGGAACGCCTCCAGCACTTCGGTCGCCGTCCCGGGGCCGATCAGCCAGGCGCCCATGGCGAGGGCGTTGGCGTCATCGTGTTCGACGGCCTGGTGGGCGGAGTAGACGTCATGGCCCAGACCGCACCGGATTCCGGCGATCTTGTTGGCCGCCATCAGGGCGCCTGCGCCGGTGCCGCACACCAGCACGGCCCGGTCCGCCTCGCCCTTGCGCACGGCGTCGCAGGTGGCGAAGGTGACGTCCGGGAAGTCGACGGGCGTGTCGGTGCCGACGCCCCGGTCGATCACCTCGTGCCCGAGGCGGAGCAGCACCTGGTGCACATGGTCCTTGAGCCCGAGGCCCGCGTGGTCGTTGCCGAGCGCGATACGCATGGCAGTCCTTTCTGACGAAGTGTGAGGCGGTGGGAATCCCCGAACCTCCGGGGACGGGCGGTCAGTCGGTGGGCCGCCCGGTCGAGGACTCCCGCACCACGAGCCGCATCGGGAGCACCACGGACTCACCCGTGCCGCCTTCGATGACCTCCAGCAGGAGCCGCATCGCCCGTTCTCCGAGGGCGCGTGCGTCGTGGGCCACCACGGTCAGGGGCGGATCGATCTCCCCGAACCACTCGATGTCGTCGAAGGCGATTAGAGCCAGATCCGTTCCGATGCGCAGGCCCCTGCGCCGTACCTCGCCCAGGGCGCCGACCGCCATGAGACTGTCGGCGGCCAGCAGGGCTGTGGGGGGACGGTCCGTCGCGAGGAGCGCCGCGGCCGACGCGCTGCCGCTCGCACTGCGGAAGTCGCCGACGGCGATGAGTTCCGGATCCTGGTCGAGGCCGTGCCGTGCCACGGCGGCGAGGAACGCGTCGTGGCGCGCGCGTCCGGTCGACACGGACGGAGGCCCCCCGATGTACCCGACGCGGGTGTGTCCCTGGGCGGCGAGGTGGGCCACCGCGAGGTCGACCCCCTGCGCGTTGTCCGCCGTCACGCTGGGCACGTCGAATCCTTCGACGGTCCGGTCGACGAACACGAGCGGGGTACGGCCCTGTTCCAGCGCTCGCAGGTTGCCGCTGCCTGCACCCTGCGGGGCGATGATGATGCCGTCGACCCGTTGGGTGAGGAACGCCTCCAGGTAGGTGTCCTGCTGTGCCGTGTCCTCATTGGCGTTGGCGAGCAGGGTCACGTAGGAGGAGGCGAGTGCCGCTTGTTCGGCTCCGTGGGCGACATCGGCGAAGAAGGGGTTGCGCACGTCGGAGACGAGCAGTCCGACGGCATGGCTGCGGGCCGACCGCAGGCCGCGGGCGCGGGCGTCGGGCCGGTAACCGAGTTCCGTGGCGGCCTGGTTGACCCGCTCGCGAGCCGAGGCGGAGGTGGCCGGGCTGCCGGAGAGCACGCGCGACGCGGTTCCCACGGACACGCCCGCGCGGGCTGCCACGTCCTTGATGGTCACGCTGGTGTCCATGGGTGCCTTTCGGGCACGGCTCCGCACTGAGGCCGGCCGGGCGGGGATGGGTGGAGTGGGCGGAAACGATTCCATGGAATCGTTTCCAGCGGGATCATGGATGACGACCGTCCCATGCGTCAAGGGGTGTGACGGGCGCACTTGAGTGCACGCCGTCCCAGCTCTTCCAGCTGCGACCGTCGGCCCGGCACGCGCCGGACACGCACTCCCTCGGGCCCAGGGCCCGGCAGGCGCGTGTCCAATGCGCGGCGTTCTAGAGTCGGAACGCCTCGCCCGCCCCGTGATCGGAGACCACGTGTCCCAGCACCTCACCATCGTCACCGGTGGCAGCCGCGGCATCGGCGCCGCGGTCTGTGCCCGCCTCGCAGCCGAGGGTCATGACGTCGTGATCGGCTACCGGACCGACATGTCCGCCGCGCACGACGTGGCCGAGGCCGTGCGCGCGGCCGGCCGCCGGTCCCTCGCCGTCCAGGTCGACACCGCCGACGAGGCCTCGGTCGACCGCCTCTTCGACAGCGCCGCAGAGCTCGGCGTCGTGACCGGCCTGGTGAACAACGCGGGTATCAGCGGCCCCAACGGCCGCCTCGCCGACGCCGACGCGGACGGCATGCGCCGCGCCCTGGAGATCAACGTCTGGGGGTACCTGCTCTGCGCCCGCCGTGCGGTGCGCGACATGACCCGGTCCGGCGGCGGGGGTGCCATCGTCAACATCTCCTCCGCCGCGGCCACCCTCGGCAGCCCCGGCCAGTACGTCCACTACGCGGCCACCAAGGCCGCCGTCGACGCCATGACGACCGGCCTGTCCAAGGAAGTCGCCGCCGACGGCATCCGCGTCAACTGTGTCGCACCGGGCACGGTGTGGACCGATTTCCACGAGGACCCGGAGCGTCCCTCGAAGGTCGCCGTCAACGTCCCCATGGGCCGCGCCGGAGAGCCGCAGGAAATCGCGGGAGCCGTCGCATGGCTGCTCTCCGACGACGCGTCGTACGCGACCGGCGCGATCCTTCGTGTGGCGGGCGGAATGTAGCCGGCGCCGACCGCATCACGGGAGGCCCGCCCCGGTCTGCTTCACCCACCGGGATGGGGGTACTCAGGCTGCTCCCGGCCGGTCGCGGCAGAAGAATCGGCTGGGTGTGCCCGAGGCGGAAGCACTGCTTCCGCCGCCCGCCGCCCGAATCCGTGGAGGATGAATGAACCGGAACGACTCCGGCCCCGAGGACGGCATCCCCGGCAGGCCGGCGCCGCAGCCGCCGGCCGTCGAGGAGCCGACCGAACCACGCGACCCGCTGCCGCCCAAGCCGGATCAGAGCGGGCCTGCGAGCGTGAGCCCGACGGGGCAGGAAACCGGAGCCGTCCCGGCAGCCCTCGCCCAGGGCGGCGCGTACCTCACGACCGCGCAGGGTGCGCGGCTTCCCGACAGCGACCACTCCCTGAAGGCCGGAAGTCGCGGTCCGGTCCTGCTGCAGGACCACCATCTGCGCGAGAAGATCACGCATTTCGACCACGAGCGCATTCCCGAGCGCGTCGTCCACGCGCGCGGGGCCGCCGCGCACGGTGTGTTCAAGGGCTACGGCAGCGCCGCGCAGATCACCAAGGCGGCATTCCTGCGCAAGGACGTGGAGACCCCGGTCTTCGTGCGTTTCTCGACCGTGCTGGGATCGCGCGGTTCGGCGGACACCGTCCGCGACACCCGAGGGTTCGCGACCAAGTTCTATACGAGCGAGGGCACGTTCGACCTCGTCGGCAACAACATCCCGGTGTTCTTCATCCAGGACGCGATCAAATTCCCGGACGTCATCCACGCCGGCAAACCGCACCCGGACCGTGAGATCCCACAGGCGCAGAGTGCCCACGACACCTTCTGGGACTTCGTCACCCTGCACACGGAAGCCACCCACCACACGCTGTGGAACATGTCCGACCGCGGCATCCCCCGCTCGTTCCGCATGATGGAGGGTTTCGGCGTCCACACCTTCCGGCTGGTCAACGCCGAAGGGGCAACCACCCTGGTCAAGTTTCACTGGAAGCCGAAGCTGGGCGTCCACTCCCTCGTGTGGGAGGAGGCGCAGATCACGAGCGGTATGGACCCGGACTTCCACCGCCGTGACCTCGCCGACGCCATCGAGGCGGGCGCCTGCCCGCAGTGGGAACTGGGCGTTCAGACCTTCCCCGACAATGCCGAGCAGACATTCGAGGGCATCGACCTTCTCGACCCGACGAACATCGTTCCCGAGGAAATGGCGCCGGTGCAGCCGATCGGCCTGTTGACCCTGAACGCCAACCCGTCGAACTTCTTCGCCGAGACCGAGCAGGTGGCCTTCCACCCCGGCCATCTCGTCCCGGGCATCGACGTCACGGACGACCCGCTGCTGGCCGGGCGGCTCTTCTCGTACCTCGACACCCAGATCAGCCGGCTCGGTGGCCCGAACTTCGCCCAGATCCCCGTCAACCGCACCCACGCGCCCGTCAACGACATGCTGCGTGACGGCATGCACCAGACGGCCGTGCACCGCGGAACCGCCCCGTACCGGCCCAACTCGCTCGACGGAGGCTGCCCCTTCCAGGCCGGCCCGGACACGGGTGCGTACATCGAGGTGCCCCGCGACATCCCGGCGGCCAAGAAGGTCCGCCAGGCGCCGGATTCCTTCGCCGACCACTTCAGCCAGCCCCGGCGCTTCTGGCTCAGCATGTCGCCCGTGGAACGCGAGCACATCATCGCCGCCTATTCCTTCGAATTGGGCAAGTGCTACGAGCAGGCCATCAAGGAACGAGGGCTGCGCGTCCTCGCCAACATCGACCCCGAGCTGTGCGCCGGGGTCGCCGCCGGCCTCGGTCTGCCCGCGCCCGAGGCGAAGGAAGCGCTCTCGAACGTCGAACCCAGCCCGGCCCTGTCGCAGATCGGGCGTGAGTGGCCGCTGGACGGCCGCGTCATCGGCATCGTCGCCGACGCCGGCTGCGACCTCCACGGCGTACGCGCCGTGCGCCGTGCCGTGCTCGAGGCAGGCATGGTCCCGCTGGTGGTCGCGCCGGCCGGAGGGGAGCTCGGGACCGGGGGAGAGCGCGTTGTCGTGCAGCGCACCTTTGCCACAGCCCGCTCGATCGAGTTCGACGCCCTGCTGCTCGCAGGGGCCCCGGCCCCGGCGGCCGATGCGCTCGGCGCCCGGGACGCCAAAGCGGGGGATTCGGCAGGGCGGAATGCGGGGGTGGACCCGAGGGTGCTGCTGATGCTGTCCGAGGCCTTCCGGCACGGCAAGGCCATCGGTGGATGGGCCGGCGCCGACCGGGTCCTCGAGGCGGCGGGCGTGCCGGCCGACGCGCCCGGGGTGGTGAGCGGCGACAGCGGCGAAAGCGCACTGCAGGGGATCACCCGGCTGCTCGGCAGGCACAGGGTCTGGGACCGCTTCGACGCGGGCTGACCGGACCGCCACGCCACCCACCGGCCGGGGCGCCGCCTCACGGGCCCCGGCCGGTGGCGTCGTCCGTGCGTATGCCCATCGACGGCTGTACGGGTCCTCGGTGCTCTACCGCTCGGACACGTCCCGCAGCACACCGATCTTGTCGATGCGGTGCTCGGGATTGCCCTTGGCGTCACGCCAGAAATTGCCGGCCGCGTCGTCCTCCGGCGTCGCGCAGGTCGAGATCGTGATCATCGCCTTGGTGGGCCGCTCGCCGGGACGGCCGGGCACCGGCGCCCGCTGCTCCGCGAGCGAGCGCTCGGAACGGAAGGACGTCTGCCGGGTCTCTGTGATCACGTACTCGTACACGGAACCGCCCGCGGCGACGAACACGGAGTCGCCCTTGCCGACGGACGGCAGGTCGCGCAGCGGCCCTCCGGCCGACAGGCGATGGGCCGTGACCAGGTAGTTGCCGATCTCGCCCGGCCCGACACCGCCTTGGTCACCGTACGGGCTGGCGGCTACGCCGCGGTTCTGGATCAGGGTTCCCGGCCAGTCGTCCGTCGTGCCCTCGTACGGGACGACACGCAGATCCGTGAGCCCGATCGACGGTATGGACAGCACGGCCGTCTCGGTCCGTGGGTCGGCCCTGCGTGCCGCGGGCTCCGAAGACACGCCTACGCCGGGCCCGGACGCGCCGGCGGCGGTCTGCGACGGGGCGGTGGCCGGGTCCGTGGTGCGCGGCGGCGCCGGCGCGGAGGCGGGCGACGCGGCGGGAACGGAGGCGGACCCCTCGGCAGAGGCGCCGGCGCAGCCCGCGAGGAGGATGCCGAGAATGCCCGCGACAGCGGGGAGAACCACACGGGAAGGGATCATGAGCAGCCGGAATCCGTAGCCGGGACGCTCCTTCGGTCCTGGTCGAGTCGACTCGGCCAGGAGCAGGATGCGTGAAAACAGCATAATCCGAGCAGACGTTCCCATCCTGGTCAATGCCCGCCCACCCCCGCACCCCTGCCGATCACCGTCGCACCCCGCTGTCAGTGCCCCGTGCCAGCATGGAAACGTGACGAATCTGGCCCACATCCGGCAGCTGCGACTGGCCAAGGACGCGATGGACCGCGACTGGGCCGAGCCGCTCGACCTCGACGCGATCGCCGCCCACGCCGGATACTCCCGCTACCACTTCGTGCGGGCCTTCAAGGCGGTGTACGGGCAGACACCCGGCCAGTACCTCTCGCGGCGCAGGGTCGAGCGGGCCGAGGAGATGCTGCGCACCGCCAATCTGTCCGTCACCGAGATCTGCACGCTCGTCGGATTCAGCAGCCTGGGGACCTTCTCCGCCCGCTTCAAGAAGCAGACCGGTCTCTCGCCGAGCGACTACCGCTCCCGGCATGTCGGCGCCGGCGCCGCGCTCATCCCGGGTTGCTACGCGATGCTCTGGGCCGGCGGCTTCTCACCTGCGCGTCCGTCTGCCGGGCAGGACGTGGGTTCCGCCGAGCCCCGCAATTCTGAAGAAGCATGCTGAGGCAGCCGCCGCCTACGGTGGCAGAGCCGGAGAACACCACACCTTCCAGGAGCACGACATGATCAAGGGCCTCGCCATTTCCACCGTCTGGGTGCTGGACCAGGACCGGGCCAAGGAGTTCTACACCGAGAAGCTCGGCCTCGAGGTACGCACGGACATGACGATGGGCGAGGGCGGCATGCGCTGGGTGACCGTGGGCGCCAAGGACCAGCCCGATGTCGAACTGACGCTGATGGTGCCGGGCGCTCCTTCGATGGACCCCGAGTCGGCCGCGGCCATGAAGACCCTCGTATCCAAGGGCATTCTCGGCGCGGGCGTCCTGACCACGGACGACATCCACGGCGACTACGAGAAGCTCAAGGCTCGCGGCGTCGAGTTCCTGCAGGAGCCGCAGGAACGCCCCTACGGCACGGAGGCGATCTTCCGCGACGACTCGGGCAACTGGTTCTCGTTCACCCAGCGGCGACAGGGCGACCTCGATCTCGACAAGGACTGGGCCTGCTGACGGGCACGCCGGACGGGCCTCGTCACGCCGGGTGGGCCGCGTCCCGTCCGGCACCGAGGTCCCGCCCGGCATCGAGGACGTAGAGCAGCTGCTGTGTCTGCGCCACCAGCCCGCCGACCGCTGTCGCGATCTCGTGATCCTGATCGTGATGGTGGTCCAGCATCTGGGCCTTGAGTCGGCGGTGGCTCTCCCAGGCGCGCTCCATCGCCCTGCCCCGCGCATCGCCGTCGGGCCGGGACGAGGTGATCGCGGCCCGGTCCGCCTCGCACACGTCCGCCGTCGCACGGAACAGCTCAGGCAGGCAGCCGAGCACGTGTTCCGGCGGCGCGGCGAGCCTGCGCCAGTCGCCGGCCGTGTCGACCAGCATCCCGGTGACCGACTCGAGATGGTCGGTCACCTGGTACCAGTGGGAGTCCCAGTCGCGTGGCGGCGCTTCGGGCGCGCGCCGCAGACGGCGCCCCGGGTTGAAGCGGTGACTCTCGTCCGTCCACATACGTGCGTCGTGCAGTCCCTGGAGCGGGCCGGCGAGCCGCCAGGCACGCTCGTACCACTGCTCGGCGCTCGCCCGGGCGTAGCCGTTCTCCACGTCCTGCGCCATGTCGCGCAGCAGCGCCGCGCTGTCACGGCCGAGCCGGTCCAGGCTGTCGCGCACGTCGCGCAGGTGGACGGGCGGCAGGATCAGCGCGTTCACACCGATTCCGATCACCGCCCCCACCAGCGCCTCGAAGAGGCGGTGAAAGACGGCGGTACCGGAGAACGAGCTGTAGGCCAGCACGAAGACTGCCGTCGTGGGGGCGTAGATGCCCTGGTCACCGAAGCGGGGGTAGTTCCCGAGCAACACGGTCAGCGGCAGGGCGAGTGCCATCGCCGCCATCGTGTTGCCGGTCAGCGCGGCGGCACCGGCCGCGAGCACGGTGCCGACGCCGATGACGACAAGCTGCTGGACTCCGGCGCGCAGGGAGCGGTAGACGGTGCTCTGCACGAGGACCACGGCCGTCCAGGGAGCCATCAGTGCCATCGGCGCCTGCCACCACCACCCCACCAGCGCCCAGGCCAGGATCGCGGCTCCGGCGGCCTTGAGCGACTGGACAGCCAGGTCGCGTTCGGGCCCTGATGTCGTCAGGGCCCGGCGCACGGACGCCGCGACCGCCGACAGTTCCCACCCGGCGCGCCGCCACCATGCCACGGCCACCTGCAACCTCCCCGTCATCCGCCGTATCGACCGCCTGTCGGGGCGGTCGGTACGGCGGGTGCCCCGGTGGCCGCGCCCAACGCATGGTGAGCCGTGAACGGGCGATGAATCGTCGGAAGCGGTGAGGTCGGGGGAGCAGGGGCGGGCGGCAGCGGCCCGGCCCGGCAGGTCACCAGATCACGTTGAGCGCGCCTGGTTGGACCCGCGCCGTCACCGGGAGCGATGCGTCGACCTCGCCGTCCGCGCCGTAGGGGACGGGACGGTCCGCTTCGATGCGCACCTCCTTGCCGCGCAGGATCTCCACCTCGGGCCGTTCGAGGTGAGCGCCCGTCTTGAGCTCGTTCATCATCGTGAAGAACAGCCGCTTGGGGGCGTGCCGTATCACAACGACGTCCAAGAGGCCGTCGTCGACCCGTGCACCCGGCGCGATGTTGCGGCCGAAGCCGTAGAAGCCGGAGTTGGCCGCCACGACCGTGTAGCCGCGCCGTTCGTACTCGGCTCCGTCGATGGTGAGGCGGTACGCGGCGGGCCGCCACGCCAGCACGGCCCGCAGGCCGCCCGCGTAGTACGAGGCGGCGCCCCGCAGCAGCCGGGAGGTGTTGGCGTGCCGGTTGGCCACCGCGTCCACGCCCGCGTACACGCTGCCGAGCACGGACGTCGCGTCATGGACGGCGGAGGTGACCTCGATGGTGTCGACCGGCCTGGGGGAGCCGCCCAGCAGCAGCTCGGCGAGGGCTTCGGGCCGGGACGGCAGGCCGAGTGCGCGGGCGAAGTCGTTGCCCCGCCCGGCGGGGACCAGGCCGAAGACGGCGTCGGTGCCGCTGAGGGCCCCGCCCACGCAGCCGGCTATCCCGTCCCCGCCCACGGCGAGCACGACATGGCCCTGCCCGCCCGCCTGCCGGGCCACCTCCCGTGCGTGTTCCAGGCTGCGGCTGTACTTCGTATCGAGCTGCGCCCCGGCCTCCCTCAGGGCGCGGGCCAGCGGAAGCAGGGCCGCCGTGCCGCTCGACCCGCCCGCGGCGGGGTTGACGACGGCGGTGAACTGTCGCATGAATACGCCTCCGGAAGGCTGGGGCCGGTCAGCGGACGGGGATGAGGACGCCGGGGTTGAGTACCCCGGCGGGGTCGAGCTCGGCCTTGAGAGCCTGCAGGATACGGACCCCGACGGGGCCGATCTCCTCGGCGTACCAGTCACGGTGGTCCGTGCCAACGCCGTGATGGTGGCTGATGGTGCCGCCCGAGGCCACGATCGCGTCGTTGGCCGCTCGCTTGGCGGGTGCCCAGTGGGCGACAGCGTCTTCGCCCTGGGCCGAGACCACCGTGAAGTACAGCGACGCGCCGTTCTCGTACACGTGGGAGATGTGGCACATCACCAGGGGCGGCGTGCCGGCCTCGGTCAGCGTGGTCGTGAGCGCCTGCCGCACGGAGTCGTAGAGGCCGGGCAGGGCCGACCAGAAGCCGGCCGTCTCCAGGGTCTCGGCGAACGCGCCGGCGTCGAGCAGCGCGTCACGCAGGTACGGCGCGTTGTAGCGGCCGTGCGCCCAGCGGTCGCCCGGCTCCTCACCGACGTACTCACCGCCGCAGGCGAGCAGCACCTCCCGGGCATGCGCCCGGCGGTCGGCGTTGTCCTCTTCGGTGCCCTCGTAACCGGCGATCGCCATGCAGCCGGCCGGCGGCTGCGCCTGCGAACTGCCGATCCGGTCCGGCTGCGCCAGGCCGATGAAGGTCTCGGTCTCGTCCGACAGCCGCAGCACGGTCGGCCGCGGGCCGTCCTGCGCGAGCCTGCGCAGGGCGGCGGCCCCGGCCTCGAAGGACGGGAAGCGCCAGCCCTCGTAGACCTTGGCCGCCGGCCGCGGCCTGATCCGTACGGTGACGGAGGTGATCACGCCGAGTGCGCCCTCCGAGCCGAGGATCAGCTGCCTCAGATCGGGGCCTGCCGCAGAGCGCGGCGCGCGGCCGAGCTCCAGCGTCCCTTCGGGCGTGGCGACGGTGAGACCGAGCACCATCTCGTCGAAACGGCCGTAACCGGCCGACGCCTGGCCGCTGGAGCGGGCCGCGGCGAAACCTCCGACCGACGCCCACTCGTACGACTGCGGGAAGTGCCCCAGGGTGAAGCCCTGCTCGTCGAGCAGCCGTTCGCACTCGGGCGCACGCAGCCCCGGCTGCAGGGTCGCCGTGCGGGAGACCTCGTCGAGGGCGAGCAGGGCGTCCAGCCTGCGCAGGTCGAGGGCGATGAAGCAGCGCTTGCCCTCGGGCGCCAGGCCGCCGACGACGGACGTGCCGCCGCCGAAGGGGACGACGGCCACCCCGTGTTCCGCGCAGACGCGCAGCACGGCCACCACTTCGTCGTGGCTGCCCGGCAGCACCACGGCCGCGGGGACGTCGTCGACCTCGCCGGCCCGGATGCGCAGCAGGTCGGGTGTCGACTTGCCACGGGTGTGGCGGATACGGCTCTCCGCGTCGGTGCGCACATGGGCCGCGTCGCCCACGCACGCGGCGAGCGCCTCGCGTACCGCGCCGGGCAGCTCGGAGGCGGGGACCTCGATCGAGTCGAGCGAGGCCGGTGCGCCGGCGCGCGGCGTCACACCGAGCAGATCGCGCAGCAGGCCGATCACCGTGTCCGGCAGCGGGGCCGCCTTGGCCGGGTCGCCCCAGCCGCTCCACAACATGTCCACTTGGGCTGTTTCCTCACCGTCGGTTCGCGGGGCGCACTGCCGCGCGGCCTGCACTGGCATTACACTGTGACAGATGACGCCCATTCGTCACAACCATTCGGACGGAGACACCGTCCTCGACGCCGCACGCGACTGCGTCCTGGCCGTCGGTGTACGCAGGACGACCCTCACCGACATCGCCCGGCGCGCCGGGGTCTCCCGTATGACGCTGTACCGCCGCTGGCCCGACGTGCGCACCCTGGTCGGCGACCTGATGACGCGGGAGTGGATCGCCCTCGCCGTCGGGGCCATGCCCGAGCACGATCCCGGCACCCCCGCCAGGACACGGCTCGTCGACGGACTGGTCGCAGGAGTCGCCGCCTTCCGGGCCCATCCGCTCTTCCACAAGATCATCGACGTGGACCCCGAACTGCTGCTGCCCTACGTCCTCGACCGCCGGGGCGCCAGCCAGGACGCGCTGCTGGGACTCATCACCGGCGGACTGGAGGAGGGCCACGACGACGGGTCCGTCCGCCGCATCCACACCGACCGCCAGGCCCGCTCGCTGCTGCTCGTCGTGCAGTCCTGCACGCTCTCGCTGCGCACGATGACCGATGAGGCCGACCCCGAACTCACCGAAGCCGCCTTCCTCGACGAACTGCGGATCATCCTGGAGAGGACCCTCGCACCATGAGCAGCCCGGACAGGCCGGCCGCCACTCCCGCCACCTCCTCGCTGAACACGGCACGCCGCAGCCGGGAGCTCGCCGAACTCGCCGAAGGAACCGAGGTCGACGTCCTCGTCGTAGGCCTCGGGGCCACCGGCGCGGGCGCCGCCCTCGACGCCGCCTCGCGCGGCCTCAGCGTCGCCGCGATCGACGCACACGACCTGGCCTTCGGCACCTCGCGGTGGAGCTCCAAGCTCATCCACGGCGGACTGCGCTACCTCGCGACCGGACACCTGGACGTCGCGCACGAGAGCGCCGTCGAACGGGGCATCCTCATGCAGCGCACCGCCCCCCATCTGGTGCGGGCCCAGCCCTTCGTCCTCCCGCTCACCCCCCTCGTCTCCCGCGGTCAGGCCGCACTGGCCTGGGCGGGCTTTCGGGCCGGGGACGTGCTGCGCGCCTGTGCCCGCACCTCGCGCACCGCGCTGCCCGCGCCCCGCGCGCTCTCCGCCGTGGAGACCCGGCACATGGCCCCTGTGCTGCGGCCGACCGGCCTGCGCGGCGGGCTGCTCTCCTGGGACGGCCAACTCACCGACGACGCCCGCCTGGTGACCGCTGTCGCACGGACCGCCGCGGCCCACGGGGCCCGCATCCTCACCCGTACCCGTGCACTCGCCCTGAGAGGCAACGGCGCCCGGGTCCGCGACGAGGTGACGGGCGACGAGCTGGACATCCGGGCCCGCACCGTCATCAACGCCGCAGGGGTGTGGGCGGGCGGGCTGGTCGACGACGTCCGCCTGCGGCCCTCACGAGGGACCCATCTCGTCCTGCGCTCGCAGGATCTGGGCAGCCTCACCACCGGCATGCACATCCCCATCCCCGGCGAGTCCAACCGGTTCGTCCTCGTCCTGCCGCAGGGCGACGGCCGGGTCTACGTGGGACTCACCGACGAGCCGGTCGAGGGCGAGGTCCCCGACGTGCCCGAGGTGCCGGAGACCGACATCGGCTTCCTCCTCGACGTCCTCGGCTCCGCCCTCGACGTACCCCTGGGCCGCCAGGACGTGGTGGGTGCCTTCGCCGGACTCCGGCCCCTCCTGGACACCCGCGCGGCGGGTCCGGACGGCGCCGCCGGTCAGGGACGTACGGCGGACATCTCCCGCCGGCACGCGGTGCTCACCTCACCGGAAGGGGTGGTCACCGTCGTCGGCGGCAAGCTCACCACGTACCGGCGGATGGCCGAGGACGCCGTCGACGCGGCCCTCGTGTCCGGCTGCCTGACCGCCGGCCCCTGCCGTACGGCCGCCGTGCCCCTGGTCGGCGCTGCCTCCGCGAGCACGCTCGCGCGGCTGGACGCGCCGCGGCGCCTGGTCCGCCGCTACGGGGCCGAGGCCCCCGCGGTCCACGCCCTCGGCCTCGCCGACCCCGCCCTGGGCCGTCCGGTCGTCGAGGGGCACCCCGTCACCGGGGCCGAACTGGTGTGGGCAGTACGGCACGAGGGCGCCCTCGACGAGTCGGACGTCCTGGACCGTCGCACGCGCATCGGCCTCGTCGACGAGGACCGCCGGGCGGCTCGGTCCGTGGCCCGCGAGGCGCTGGACCGCTGCACCGTCTGACGCCACGGCTCCCGCCATGGCGCTCGGCCCGCGACGCCCTCGACCCGGAGCCTGCTCGCCGAGCGGCGGCAGGCTCCGGTCGGGGGCGTCGTGCACGGCCTCCTCCCCGATGCCGTGCTCCAGGTCGAAGAACGACAGGCGCAGGGTCACCTCGCCGGCGCCGTTCCCCGCCATCCCGATTCCTCGTGGCTCCCCTCGTTCCGCGCCGACACATCCGCCCGGCCCGCCCGTTCCCGTGATGTCCCGCAATCCTGCGGTTTGGTGTGTCGCCTGGGTCACGTTAAGGCCAGAGCTTGAAACCCGTAGGGCTGATGGCGCGTCTGTCTCGACGGCGCCGGAAGGCAACGGAGAGCAGTCTCGAGGAGCTGTTTTCCGACCCGCCCTCCATCGGGGGAGCCGTTGTAAACAGGATTCACATGGTCACGGTACGTACTGAAACCACTACGTCGTAGCCACGTACTGTCACATGAGAAGCCCGGGCACGCTCGCACGGGCAGGGGAGGAACTGACATGAAACCGTTCGCGTGGAACTACGCTCGCCCTGCCGATCCGGCGGCGGACATCGCCCCCTATGCGTACGACGCCGCACTGCAGTTGAACGTTCTGGCCGACGGCCGCCCCGCCATCATGGACAGGGCACTGCTCGCCGCGGCCGGCACGACGACCTCGAAGGCCGGCTCCGCCACCCACTTCGACGACTGACCGGCTGTGCGACGTGACGGTGCTGGTACTCACATGCGAAGGCGATGTCACCGCCGACATGGTGGTGGCGGAGCTCCACGAACAGGGCGTCCCGCTGGTGCGGTTCGACCCTGCTGAACTCCCCGGCGGCGGGGCGATGTCGGCGGAGTACGTACGGGGGGAGTTCCGCGGCTATCTGTCGAGCGGCGGCCGTGTGGCGAGCATGGAGGGCCTGCGGTCCGTCTGGATCCGCAGGCCCGGGGAGCCTGCGGCGCACGCCGCGGAACCGTCCGACTGGCTGACTGTCGAGAGCTCCCACGCCCTGTACGGAATGCTCGACAGCACGAGTGCGCGATGGATGAACCATCCCAGCGCGGCCGCCAGGGCGCGCCGCAAGCCCTGGCAGTTGCGCATCGCGCACCTCAGCGGCTTCGCCGTGCCCGCAACCCTTGTCACGACTCATCCGACGATGGCCCGTCAGTTCGCCGAGCAGTACCGGCATGTTGTCGTCAAGTCGGTCTCCGGCAAGTCGCCGGGCAACCCGCCGATGGCGCTGCCCACCACACTCGTCCCCCCGGACGCCGACTTCTCCGGTGTCGCCGCAGCGCCCACGCTGCTGCAGCGCTACATAGCCAAGCGCGCCGACATCCGGCTGACCAGCGTCGGCGACCAGCACTTCGCGGCACGCAAGGCGGCGGAACCGGGGCAGGTCGACGGCCGTTACGGGGACACCGGCCACGAGTGGCAGCCCGTGGAGACGCCCCCGCAGATCGCCCGGGCCGTCGAGACCTACAAGAAGCACGCCGAACTCGCTTACGGGGCCTTCGACTTCGCCGAGGACTCCACGGGGCAGTGGTGGTTCCTGGAGTGCAACCAGGGCGGCCAGTTCGGTTTCGTGGAACTGGAGACCGGCCTCCCGATCGCCCGGGCGGTCGCATCCTGGCTGGGCGCGGAAGCGGTGTGAAGAGGCCGGCCTCGAGGACCGTCCTTGCGGCCGAGGGGACCTGTCAGGACACGGCAGAGGCGTGCCGGTCCGTGACGAGACGCATGACCCTGCCGCTGACGGGTTCCTCGAGCTCGCCGCGCACGTCGAGCAGACGGACGACGATGTTGTCCCGCTGGAAGATGGTGCTGGCGGCCACCAGGCTGCCCGGCCGGTCGGCCTCCGCCTCGTCGGCCTCGGCCAGCGCACGGGCCGCCCCCATCCCCTGCCCCGGCTCGACCTGGTGGATCACCGCCATCCGCCGGATGCCCACCTCGTCCGGCCGGTCGGCCATGACGTGGTGCACGGTCGGCAGTGCGGCGCGCATGAAGAACATGCGGGCGGACTCCGGGTCGTCGAGATCCCGCTCGACCTCGAGATACGGGTTGATGGCCTCCTCCACGGCCCGTACCTCCGGCTGCCGCGCGACGTGCTGCAGGGCCGTCATCAGGTCGCCCTGGACCTCGATGGTGCGTACGACGCGGTTTCCGTGCATGAAGAGCGAGGTGCGGTGCAGTCGCGTGTGCGCGTCCACGCGGGCCTG
Organism: Streptomyces sp. NPDC006283; assembly: GCF_040613325.1. Lineage (NCBI taxonomy): Bacteria > Bacillati > Actinomycetota > Actinomycetes > Kitasatosporales > Streptomycetaceae > Streptomyces > Streptomyces sp. NPDC006283. The sequence continues at coordinate 18,645 of NZ_JBEXRZ010000002.1, forward strand.
CGGTGACGCGTAGTCCGCCAGGATGTCCGCCACGTCCTGCTCGCTGCCGGGCTTCACCGTGAAGGTGAGCGCTGACCGGACCAGGCCGTCACTCGCGCGCGGCGCCGTCTGGAGCCTGCCCAGCCGGCGCGGGGCGACGTGGACCGTTCCCGTTTCACGCAGGACGCTGTACCGGAAGGACCTCGTGCTGCGGGCGCAGACGCTCAGCGGTTTGACCATCTCGAGGTGCTCTTCGCTGTTCACCCAGGACAGGAAGGGCACAGCGCTCTGCCATTCACTGGTGATGAGCCACTGCGAGGGATTCTCGATCGACTGGCACAACTGGTCGCTGATGTGGCCTGGTACGGACGCCACCTGGTCGCACAGCTGGTCGTACGCTGCGAGAAACTGCGGCTCGGTACCTTCGTGCAGATCCATCAGGAGTACGACCCTGAGCATGGCACCGTCGAACGACGAAATCGACACGCGGTCAGAGGCTGCGATAGTCATGCGCTCCTGCCTTCATCCATTCCGATGGTTCCGCCGGGCACAGGAAACGCCGGCCTGCTGCCTTTTCGGCCCGTTGCGGAAAACTGAGGGTGCCGCCGATTCTTGTCGGGCCGTATCGATGATGCGAGGGGAGTGATCCATCCGAGGGAGCACCCGTACACGCAAGCCGAGCACCCCGCGGTGCGGCACAACGGACACTGCCTGTGGGGCTGCCCGGTTTGATCACATCATCGAGTGCTGAGCGGAATGCCCGGGTTGCCGCCGGGGTCTGCCTCGGCCAGCTGTGCCCAGAAGGGACCGCTGCGCCGCACCACTTCCTCGGCCAAGCGGCCCCGGCCGACCTCGGCAAGTTGCCCGGCCAGATGCTCCAGGAAGTGAGCCAGCTGTACCTGCTGGGTACGTGCCACGGGCGCTTTGAGCCGCCGCCAGACAAGAACGGACTCCATCAGGGCCGGCATCACCTCCGCCTCCCGCCCTCCCTCGCTGAGCCACAGGGCGACCTGCACCTGGGACGTCGCACAGTGCGCTGCGTACTTGACCGGCATGAGGTTGGCGAGCCTTTGGTAGCTCTCCACCGCCTCCTGCTGACAGGCCAAGGCGTCATCGAGGCTGCCCGCCGCACGCAGCCGCCCTGCGACTGCGGCGACGACTTGCGCGTACTGGCTCAAGTACGCCTCGGTGTCGCTCCCCGCCAGATTCCGGTAGATGGCCGCCGCCTGGCGCAGCACCGCCAGGGATTTCTCGCTCTCGCCCGTTGCTTCCAGAAATGTGGACTGCGTCTTGAGGGCCTGGGCGTGGTTCAGCTGGTTCACCGGCACCGTGTGATCCATGGTCCGGTACACATCGAGCGCTCTGTCCAGCACGGCTCGCGCGTCCTCGCGGCCGACGCTCATGAGCTTTTTGGCCAAGGGCACCAGAGAGCGGGTGTAGAGCAGTGTGTAGCGTGCCGGGTCCGCAGCGGCCGCACGCTGATACGCCGCCGTCACGCGTTCGAGCATGGCCAGCGCCTCTTCGTGCCGCTCCGCATGGCCCAGGCGTTTGGCAGCCGTGTTCAGCGCACCAACGAGCTGCCCGACGTACCGGGTGACATCGCGCTCGGCGAGTTTTCCGTACGCGTCCGCCGCCCGTACGAACACAGGGAGTGCTTCCTCCTCCCGTCCCGCCGCGGCCAGCGTGTGCGCCCGCCTGAGCAGTTGCGGGGCCTGCGAGACCAGCTCCGGGTCGGTCGGCGCGGTCAGTGCCTGCCCGTACGCGGTGACGGCCTGCTCATACGCGGTGAACGCGTTCTCCTCCCGGCCGGTCCCGACGTGCTCCTTCGCTTCGGACTCCATGGCCTGTGCCCGCGCCACCAGCTCCGGTTCCCGTGCGGCCGCCTTCGTCCGGGCAAAGGTCGCGCAGGCTTCCTGATACGTCTGGAGCGCCTCACGGACGTGTCCCAGCCCGGCCTCCTGGCGTGCCAGCCTCACCAGATTCGTCGCGTAGATCTCCAGAGAACTCGCCGGCTTCTCGTCAGCGAGTTGTCGGCGCGTGACCATGGCGCTGCGCAGGACCCTCAGCGCGTCGTCCCCTCTGCCTGTCTCGGCGTACCACTTGCTGAGCATGGTCTCCGAGTCGGCCAGACGCAGACCGTACTTGGATTCTGTGGCATACAGCTGACGGCAGACCTCCACAGCCTCCTCCAGGCGAGCCAGTGCCGCAGGCGAAGGCGCCTTGGTGCCTGACGAGGAGGCGGAGAGGAACAGCTCCCGTTCCAGACGGGGGCGGTAGCGTGACGGATTCATCCTCGCGAGCCGTCGCCAGATCTCCACCGCCTGCTCACGGCTGCTGCTCGCCTCGTCCTCCCGGCCCAGGACGGTCCAGCGCCGGGCGACAGCCATGAGGCACTCCGCCAGCACCGACAGGTTCCCGTCCGGTCGCGCGTCAGCGAGGTCGCGTGCGACCTGCGCCGCTTGCTCGGAAGCCCTCAGCGCCCCCTCGGCGTCCCCGCAGCCGTCGAGTACGATCGCCAGCCGGCCGAGCGCACGGGTCAGCGCCACTGCCGTTTCCGACGCGGGGTCTGCCGCCTGTTCGAACAGCTGCCGACGGATGCCGACGGCACGCTGGACCACGATCAACGCCTCATGGTGCTGCCCGAGGTCGAGCAGACGTTTGGACAAAGTCAGCAGCGAGTCCGCCAGATAGGCCTCGGCATCCGCTCCGACCAACCGCGCGTGCATGGCTACGGCTCGTTCCACCTGAGCGATCGCTCGCCCGTACTGCCGCAGGTCGGCGAGCCTGTTGGCATGGCTGACGAGGTAACGGGCGAGTCGTGACGTATGTGCTTCCGGGTCCGACGTGGCCAGTCGTTCCGCGTGCTCCACTGCCTCGCTGACGGCTTGGGCGGCTCGCTTCGCATCGCCCTGGGACACCCGCCTCTTCCGGTCCCGGTCCGCATACCGGTTCGCGAGGCCCGCCAGAGCCTCCGCGAGGTCGGGCTCGTAGGTCTGCGGGTCCACCGCGACCAGACCTCGGTAGAGCAGCACCGCGTCCTTCATCGACGTCACGGCCTCGGCCCGACGGCCCTCCCAGGCCAAGCGGCTCGCCAGTGCTTCGAGGGACCGGGCGTACCGGTACGAGTCGCCCAGGGCGCCTGATTCGGCCGCCAGACGGCAGCGGCCGGCGATCAGCTCCGCAATCACCGTCCCCTGGCGCACCAATCGCTCCGTGGATCGCGGGACGGCCTCGAGCAGCGCCTCCAGCATGTCCAGCGAAAGGGCGTCCGGCTCGGCGAGTACGCCGTCGACCGCACTCACCAGCGGCCCCGGGTTCTCGGTCTCAGCGATCACCGTGACTGCGGCGACACCGAACCGTGCCACATGGCCCTTGATCAGGTCGGCGAGCACGTCGGCCACATGGCGATGACGCACCTCCGCCCGGGCCAGCACGGTGAGCAGATGGTTGATCTGCCGTCCGGTCGCCACGTTCGCCGCATCATGGAGCAGCTGCGGCTGCTGCTCGAGCACGGCGCCGATGAGGTGTTCGCCGAGTCGGTCCGGCTGCAACGTCGCCCAGAAGTGACTGGACGTCCGGTACAGATCGCTGATCCATCGGGCGGCCTCGACGCTGCGGTCCTCCCCCAGGTCCCGCAGGCCGAGCACCCTGCCCAGTACGAGCAGTGCCTCCGTCTCGTCGGTGGCGCTCCACGCCGACGCCGAGGCGACTGCATGCCGTCGCGTCGTGGTCAGAAGTGTCAGGCCGCGGGTCTTCGCCGCCTTCTCCCAGTAATGCTGTTCGTGCAGGAGCAGCACGTCCTCCGTGCGTGTCGTAGGCGAGGCCAGTGGACTGCCCGCCTCCAGCAGGGCGGCAAGGGCGTTCATGTGCAGGGCCAGCACCGAGCGGTCGTCGGTACCGCCCGTTCCGAGGGCCGGCCGCAGGGCCACCTCGTCGCGTACGGTCCGCCAGGGCACATCCCGGTAGTCGGACAGAGACGAGAGTGCGTCCGCCAGTGAGCCGACAGCGCCCCGCCACACGGCGACACGGCCTGCCGGGGTGACCTCCAGTGGCTTCAGGTGCTCGACCGGCACGGCCACCAGCGACGACAGGTTCGGCGACATGGCCAACTGTGCCAGCCAGTCGCCTGCCGACCGGGCGAGGAGCAGCAGCCTCACCGGGTGCATCGGGTGCCCCAAGTGGCTCGCCAGTGCGTGCAGTTCCTCCTTCCTGGTCTCGGCGTAGTCGACGACCAGCAGCAGGGGGTGGGACAGCTGCTCGAGCGCCTTCAGCGTCTCGGCGGGCGCATCCTCGGCGAGCCGGCCCGCGACCCAGCCCTGGGCACGGAGGCGATGGCAGAGTTCCACGCCGAACCGCGTCTTGCCCTCGCCACCGCCGCCTACGAGCAGCCGCGTGGAGAAGGATCCGGGTTCGAGGCACCAGCTCTCCAGCGACGCCAGGAGGTCCGCGCGGCCGTGGAACGGCACCACCTCCACATCCGCGCGCAGCAGTGCTGCCGGTGAATCGGCCCTCGGCCGCTCCGCGAACAACCGCCGGAGATCCGCCGGTTCGACAACGCACGCCCGGCCGGTATCGGCCTTCAGCAGCGAGCGGAACTCCGGGTCGGCGGCGGGCGAGGCGATGGGCACGGCCGTCAGCCGGCGGCTGGAAAACCCTCCCTGGTCACCGGCGACGACGCCGACGAGAAGCCCGTCGGCGAACAGCGCCGCGCCCGACATCCCATGCCAGGGAGTGCTGCTCGCTTCCACCCGCGTCGGCGGATCGTCGACGGCCACCGCGTACCAGCCGGCCTTGACACCGGTGAGCGGGCTGACCCGGCCACTGAGCTGCTCCGTGTCGCGGAATCCGTCCGAGTGCCGCTGCACGTCGGGGAACCCCACGGCGGTCACCGGTGTGTTGATCGCCGAGGTCACCAGCCGGCCCCAGCGGACAGCCTTGCACCGGGACGGCAGGCTCTGTTCGGGATCGCTGACGCGCAGGAGTGCGACATCGAGATTCTGGTCGTAGCGGTACCAGGCGACGGTGCACTCGATGTAGTCGAGGGTGTTGAGCAAACGGACCTGTACCGTGCGGGCCGGTGCGCCGTCGACCAGCACCACATGGGCCGCCGTCAGCAGCAGGCGTGGTCCCACGCCGTAGGCGGAACCACAGTTCCAGGGGCTGTCACCGGTCGTCGCGTAGACCTCGGCGATCAGGGCCGTGTCCATGCCGGGGCCCCGGTCAGCGGGTAGGGAGTTCGTTCACCCGGCCCTTGATCTCCAGGGTCCTTCCTTCGCCGTCCCTGGGCAGCAGTTCGAGCCGCAACCTGTGCGTCGTCCCGGAGGAGTACTCGCCCTTTCCTTCGAGGGCGAACACGCCGAACTGGAGCTTGCCCCCGCCGCCCCCGGAACGCCTGGCCTCCAGACCCAGTTCGACCTCCACCTTGCCGACGGCGAAGGACACCTCGCTGTCCTCGCCGGCGGCCTTGGCGGTCAGCAACTGCTCCCGCAGCACCTGGATCGCCGCAGACAGCTCCACCCACTCGTGTGTCATCGACCCCGTGTCCCCTCGTCCTTGAGCGTGGGCAGCATGATAGCCGAGGGGGCGCAGCCCGCAGGGCCAAGTCATCAGTGGCACAGCAGGCTTGATGTCGGGTCAGGTAGTCGCTGACGACCTGCGGCACGCAGGCCACGTCAAGATCGCCGCCGGTCTCCGCGACCCCCGCCGCCCGCTCGCCGGACTCGGCGTCACGTCACCGTGACGCTCGGTGGTGATGTGATGCCTGACCGGTCCCGACGAGGTGGCTTACGGGCCCGGCCGGGCGGCGGTGTCCGGTCGACGTATCGTCGTTCACGGGCACGGCACACGCGACACTCTGGCCATGGGCCGCCGACGCGGCATCCCCTAGCGTCGGCTCATGACCGAGTTCAGCAGCTTCGCCGTGCACGTCCCCGATGCGGACCTCGAGCCCGACCCGCTCGATCCGGCGCAGATCGTGGCGGGCACACCCGAAGTGTCGGGGACAGTGCTGTGGGAATCCCCCGACGGTACGCAGATCCGCGGCATCTGGCAGATCACTCCGGGGGTGGTCACCGACACCGAGGCGAACGAGCTCTTCGTGGTGGTCAGCGGCCGCGCCACGATCGACGTCGAGGGCGGCTCCACCTTCGACGTCGGGCCGGGGGACGCCTGCGTACTGCGCGCCGGGGATCGGACGACGTGGACGGTCCATGAGACGTTGCGCAAGGCGTACCACATCACTCTGAGCTGAGCCCGGCCCTCTTCAGGCCGCCGTGCGAAGCCCCCGACCCCGGAGATGTCAGCGCGTGTCACGGTCGACGAGCAACTGCTCCACTCGGTCGAAGCGTTCGTGCAGCGCCCGTACCTCCGCGTGCATCGCGGCCTCCCCGGCCTCGGCGTAGCGGTGCGCCGCCGAGCCCAGTGCCCGGGCGTCCTGCTGGGCCCTTCCGACGAACCACGTGGCGAGGGCTGCGGTGATCATGCCGAAGGTCGTGATGCCGGCCAGCATCACCACGGCGGCGATGACGCGGCCCCACGCGGTCACCGGATAGAGGTCGCCGTAGCCGACCGTCGTCGCGGTCTCGACGGACCACCAGACGGCCCGCGGGAAGGAGGTGATGGTGGCATCGGGCGCGTCCCGCTCGGCCGACACCATCAGCGCCGACCCGGCCAGCAGGACGACGGCGGTCACGAGTGACACGCACAGGGCCGCCCGCACGTGGAAGGCGCGCCACCATCGGTTGCCCAGCAGGCGGCTGAGGAAGAGGGCGAGGAACGGCTGCTGCACGGGCAGACCCTCCGGGCCGCGGCGGGCGGGGACACCGTGGGGAGGCTACCGCCGCGACGCGAACGCCGACCGGTACGACACACGCCGCGGACGGAGACGGATCCAGAAGCCGTGCCCGATCACGGGGGACCTGGCCGACAAGCTGCGCCCCCTGGTCGAGGACACCCGACCTCGTTGCCGGTACCCACCTCGTTGAGGCGCGCGGGTCGGGAATTGGCCCATGACGGTGGTCCTGCCATGTTCCAGCCAGGCTCACGCCGGCGTTTCCGCATGTCGGGTTCCGCCACCGCCTCGCCTGGGCCATCATGAGCCGCCATCGGCCGACAGCAGTCTGCGAAGAGGTGGACCATGGCAGGACTCCAGATGGGAAAGGGCGTACTGCGCCGCAAGCCCATCGAGCAGATCGAAGAGGGCGCCCCGAGTGAACAGCTCACCAGAACGCTCGGTCTGACGCAGCTGACGGCCATCGGTGTCGGTGGCATCATCGGCGCCGGTATCTTCGCGCTCGCCGGGGCGGTCGCCAACGGTACGGCCGGGCCCGCGGTGCTCGTCTCGTTCCTGATCGCGGGCGTGGCGAGCGCGGCCGCGGCCTTCTCCTACGCCGAGTTCGCGGGCATGATCCCGAAGGCAGGATCGGCGTACACCTACGGCTACGCGGTGCTCGGTGAACTGGCGGGCTGGTTCATCGGATGGGACCTGTTGCTGGAGTACACGGCGATCGTTGCGGTGGTCGCCATCGGAATCTCCGGCTACTTCGGCTTCCTCCTCAACTCGATGGGTGTCGACCTGCCGGTATGGATGCTGGGCGCGCCGGGCACCGGCGAGGGGCGTGAGGTCGACCTGTTCGCGATGATTCTGTGCCTGTTCACCGCGTACCTGCTCACGCTCGGCATCAAGAACGCGGCGCGGTTCGAGACGGTCGTCGTGGTGCTGAAGGTCCTGGTGGTCCTGCTGGTGATCGTCATCGGCTTCTTCCACATCGACACCGCGAACTACAACCCGTTCTTCCCGTACGGCATCAGTGGGGCGTTCACGGGTGCGGCGACCGTCTTCTTCGCCGTGTTCGGATACGACGCCATGTCCACGGCGGCCGAGGAGTCCAAGGACGCGCAGCGGCACATGCCGAAGGCGATCATCTACTCCCTGGCGATCTCGATGGTGCTGTACGTGCTGGCCTGTCTGGTGCTGACGGGCATGCAGAACTACACGGAGATCGACCCGGAGAGCGGGTTCTCGACGGCCTTCGAGTCGGTGGGGCTGGGAGGTCTCGCGAACCTCATCGCGGTCGGCGCGATCATCGGCATCCTCACAGTGATGTTCACCTTCATGCTGGGCGTGACCCGGGTGTGGTTCTCGATGAGCCGCGACGGGCTCCTTCCGCACTGGTTCGCGAAGACGCACCCGACGCGGCACGTTCCGGTGCGGGTGACGTGGATCGTGGGCGTGGCGTCGGCGCTGATCGCCGGGTTCCTGCCGATCGGCGAGGCGGCGGAGCTCACCAACATCGGGATCCTGCTCGCGTTCGTCGTGGTGTGCATCGCGGTGATCGTGCTCCGTCGCCGCCAACCGGACCTGCCGCGGAGCTTCCGCTGCCCGGGCGTGCCGTTCGTCCCGGCAATCGGTGTCGTGTTCTCGCTCTGGCTGATCACCTTCCTGGCCTGGCAGACCTGGCTCCGGTTCCTGGTGTGGCTGCTCATCGGCCTCGTGATCTATTTCGCGTACTCGTACCGGAAGTCGAATCTGGCCACGGGAGAAAGCGGGGCCGCGCCGAAGCAGCGGTGACGCGACCGACGACCGACGACCGACGACCGTCCTGGCCGGGCGGCCTCGAACCGTGGGGCGGGCCGCCCACTGGTGCGGTGCGGCCCGCCCGCGGTCGCGATTCGGTCATCCGGGTCTGTCTCAGCAGCTCGTGAGGACGACGAGTTGCTGGGTCGCCCGGGTCATCGCGACATAGCGGTCGACGGCGCCTTCGGTACCGTCGCCGAATGCCTCAGGGTCGATGAGAACGACGAGGTCGAACTCGAGTCCCTTCGACAGCTCCGGTGTCAGCGACCGGACGCGGGACGTCGCCCGGAACGTCGGATCGCCGATGACGCAGGCGATCCCGTCGGCATGCGAGGCGAGCCAGGTGTCGAGGACAAAGTCCAGGTCGGAAAGAGCCCCGTGCCTGACGGCGATGCCGGTGCTGCGGATCGAGGTCGGCACATTGGCGTCCGGGAGAGCGGCTCGGATGACCGGCTCGGCTTCCGTCATCACCTCTTCCGGCGTCCGGTAGTTGATGCTCAGCGAGGCCATGTCGATCCGGTCGAGCCCGATCCGCTCGAGCCGCTCCTGCCACGACTCCGTGAACCCGTGCCTGGCCTGGGCGCGGTCCCCGACGATGGTGAAGCTCCGAGACGGGCAGCGGAGCAGCAGCATCTGCCACTCCGCGTCGGTCAGTTCCTGGGCCTCGTCCACGACGACGTGCGCGAACGGGCCGGCCAGCAGATCCCGGTCGGTGCTCGACAGTGCTGCCTCGTCGACCAGAGTGCCTTGCAGGTCCTGGCCGCGCAGCATCGACATCACGAGCATCTCGGAGTCGTCGGACGCGATCAGGTCGTCGACGACCCGGTTCCGCTGCTCGCGCTCGGCGGCGACCGCGGCGTCGTGCCGGCGCTTGCGCCGTGCCGCCTCCGGGTCGCCGAGCCGCTGCCGGGCAGCGTCCAGCAGCGGCAGGTCGGACACCGTCCAGGCCTGGGGAGCATCCTTGCGCTGCAGCGTGCGCACCTCGTCGGAGCTGAGCCAGGGAGCGCACATCCGCAGGTAGGCGGGCACCGTCCACAGGTCCGAGACGAGGTCGGCCGGGTCGAGCAACGGCCACGCGCCGTTGAGCGTGTCGGTCAGCTCCTTGTCCTGCAGCAGCGACTTGCGGAACAGGTCGGGAGAGGCATCGCCGTCGTACTTGTCCATCAGGATCGTGACCAGCTCTTCCAGGATCTGGTCGCGCGCTTCGTTGTGCGGAGTGCTGGGTCCCGGTGCTGCGAACGCCTCGGCCCAGTCATCGGCGCTCAGCCAGAGGTCGGACCAGTGGGTCGTGACCGTCATCCCCTTGGCGGGCGGTTCCTCGTAGAACCTGACGGCCTTCTCGATCGCTTTCACCATGTCCGCGGACGACTTCAGACGGGCGACCTCGGGGTCGGCCTCCAGCGCGGCTCCGGCCCCCTCGGCGACGAGGTCCCGCACGGTGCAGGTCTGTACACCCTCCTCGCCGAGGCTGGGCAGGACGTCCTCGACGTAGGCGAGGTAGGGCCGATGCGGACCGACGAACAGCACGCCGCCGCGACGGTGACCGAGACGGGGGTCGGAGTAGAGCAGGTGGGCGGTGCGGTGCAGAGCGACGACGGTCTTCCCGGTGCCCGGCCCGCCGTCGACGACGAGAGCGCCGCGGGACCCCGCCCGGATGATGGCGTCCTGGTCGGCCTGGATGGTGCCGAGCACATCGCGCATCCGGGCCGACCTGTTGCTGCCCAGGCTGGCGATGAAGGCGGACTGGTCGTCGAGCGCGGCGTGCCCGACGATATTGTCCGAGGTGAACACCTCGTCCCAGTAGTCGCTGATCCGGCCGCTGGTCCAGCGGTACCTGCGGCGGCTTGCCAGCCCCATCGGGTTGGCGTGGGTGGCCGCGAAGAACGGCTCGGCCGCCGGTGAGCGCCAGTCGATCAGCAGCCGACGGCCCTCGCTGTCGGTGAGGCCGAGGCGACCGATGTAGACGGGCTCGGGGTCGTCCGCGCCGACGATGTGGCCGAGGCACAGGTCCAGACCGAAGCGGCGCAGTGTGCGCAGGCGCGCGGTCAGCCGGTGGATCTCGGTGTCCCGGTCCATCGCCTGCCGGCCCTCGCCGACAGGGGCCTTGAGTGTGGCGTCGAGGGTGTCGGACAGTTCGGCGATCGACTGCTCGAGGCTCTGCGCGATGGCGGCGAAGCGCTGCTCGTCGCCGGCGATCAGCGTCGGGTCTGCCTTGGGGGCCAGGTGGTCGGGAAGGTCGAAGGCGCTCGTGGTCAGAGGGGTCATTTCAGCAGTTCCGATCTGTTGTCACGTCCGTGAAGTCCCATGGCGCCCACACCCGAACCTCGGTGCCGGGGGCCGGCCACCGCGGCGTGAGCTTCCCGACCGGTTCGGCGTCCGCGCACGACCCGTAAAGCGACAACAACAAACGCACGTTGTGCATCTCCGGTTTCCCCTGGTACAGGCCTCGGTGAGGTGATTGCCGAGTGATTGTGCGGCACCACCCGGGCCTTGCCGCAAGGCCCCCCATGCGCTATATGTTGAGAGTGGAAAGGAGTGGGTACTCCCCTTTCCCTGATCGTCCGCAGTCGACGGACAGCCTCCTCGCACAGCGCAGCGCGCGCGTACGGCGATTTCGTCCGCCCAGGAGGTACCACCCGGTCGGCCGGCACGCAGCCGTGGAAGCGGACGCTCACACCCTCTTCGGCGACAAGCACCCCGTCGGTGTGAAATCCGCGCCCGCCCAAGCCTGTTGTCGATGCGGCGCGCCCGTCGTCGCAGCGTACAAGTTCCCCGGCACACGCCGGACGGCGAGAAGCAAATCGCCAACCTCCCGTCCGTCAAGGCTGGTTGGACGGAGCTGCGTCGACGTGAACCAGTCCCCAACGCGGGCCGGGGGACGTCCGCCGGACAATTTTCGCCGCCGAGTGAACCTCGGCGGCATTTCCACGGTCTGAGATCACGGCAACGCGCCGAAGGGCCAACGACCGTAACAGCCCGGCCCTTTGGCGACCGACCCGGAAATGGAGACCAACCCCCCATGAGAGACTTCCTGCCCCGTCGCCACGCCCGCCGGATAGCCTCCGTCGGACTGGCGTCGAGTGCGGCGCTGGCGCTCGTCGTCACGGCCGCGGCGACGGCCCAGGCGGCGCCTTCCGACGAACGGAGCAAGCCCAGCATCAAGATCATCGGCGGCGTCGAGCAGTCCGACTCCGCCTACCCCTGGATGGCGGCCGTGCTGGCCAAGGGCGCGGAGAGCCCGGTGAAGCGCCAGTTCTGCGGCGCGAGCCTGATCAGCCCCGACGTCGTCATGACCGCCGCCCACTGTGTGACGGGTACCAAGGCGAAGGACATCGAGGTCACCGTCGGCCGCACCGTGCTGTCCGACAAGCGGCAGGGCCAACTCCGCAACGTGACCGGCATCATCTCGCACCCCCGCTACCTCAAGGGTGACGAGGCATACGACCTTGCACTCCTCGAGCTGGCCAAGCCGGTCAAGGGCATCGCCTCCGTCAAGCTGCCGACACCCGGCACCGACGCCCTCCTGCGCCCCGGAGCCAAGGCCAAGGTCATCGGCTGGGGCAACACCGACACCGAGCTGCCCAGCTACCCCGACCGGCTGCGCGGAGTGAACGTGCCGTTGCTCTCGCACCCCGAGTGCACGGCGACGTACCCGGGCTACAACAAGGCCGTGAACGTCTGCGCGGGCGTGGAGGGCAAGGACTCCTGCCAGGGCGACAGCGGCGGCCCGTTGTTCCGCAAGGTGTCCGGCCGTACGTACCAGATCGGCATCGTGTCGTACGGCGAGGGCTGCGGCGAGCAGGGCGCCCCCGGCGTCTACACGTCCACCAGCTCGGCCAAGCTGTGGAAGACCCTTGAGGAGTCGCCCGAGGGCAAGCGGATCAAGAAGAAGATCGGCCGCTGACCGTAGCCTTGTGCCGGTCGCGGTGGCGGCGTGACGCGCTGCCGTCGTGACGGGTGCCGGGCCGGTACGACCGGCCCGGCACCCGGTGCGTCCTTCGGGCGCGCCGTCGCCGCACACCGCCACGGCGAGAACGGCGATCGGGCACGCGGGCGGGATGCAGGCACCGTGCACGCTGCGTAAACTCACATTCGGACATCGGTTCAGCGATCGCCGCGACCACATGTCGCCGCGGCGGCCTGGCGGTCCTGCAGACCCGGCGGGGGACACCTCAACGACATGACGACGTCGACGCTTGAACGTGAGGCCTCTCATGACCACGCCGCGGGACCTGTTCATCGTCGCCCTTGATGTGGGGCAGCCCAGCCGCCCAGTGGAATCAGGTGACCTGTCGCTCGCGCTCGCAGGAGCCGAGTTGATCGACCTTTTGAAGCTCCCTGCCGGCCGATTGGACGACGGTCGCATCGTGCCGGGCCGCCTGCCCGCACCCACAGATCGGATCCTGGAAGAGGCTGCCGCCTCATTCGTTCGTCAAGAACCCTTCGAGTCGGTCAGTGACTGGCTGTGGCGCAGAGGCAACTCCTTGGCCGGCAAGTACCTTGCCGCCCTCGAGGCGGAAGGGGCAGTTGTGCCGCAGGGCAAGCACCACTTCCGGGGCGGCCGGAAGGTCCTTGCCGATTCGCCCTCCCGCCGCCATGCGGCGGAGCGCTGGGCAGCCTCCGAACCCGTTCTCGTCGCTCTCGCCGAGAGCCTCGGGGTTCGTGGCGAGCAGCAGACCGGAGACCGACCGGACGATGTGGACCACGTCGTGGCGACGGTGGTGGCCGGTGTCAACGACGCGCTGCTGGAACTGGAGGCAGAGCGGCAACGCCGAGGTGTGGAGCAGGCAGCCTTCGACAACATCTGGCGCGGCCTTGAGTGATCCGTACGCAGGGCAGGTCCCCAAGGGGCCGCGGCCGCGGGAATCCCACGACCGCGACACTGTGAGGCGCGCCGTCACCGTGCCGGTGCCGCCCAGGCGCGGGCGAAGCGCTCGTGCACGGGGAGCGGGACCTCCCTGGGCTCGTCCGACGGGGCGGACGCGGGCGCGGGACGGGGGGCTTTGGCCGTGGTGAGTTCCTTGCGGACGGTGCGGTGGTGGTCGAGAGTCCAGGCGTTCCAGCGGCGGACGGTGCGGTCGGCCGGGCGGTCGAGGGCGTGCAGTTGGAGATGGAGGGCGGCCGCGTCGCGGCCGACCCCGAGGGCCGTCGCAGCCTCGTCCACCAGGGCCGGGACGCTGAACAGCGGGTTGGTCTCGTACTGGCCGGGTGGGACGGGCGTGGCGGTGGACCGGTCCGCCAGTCGGCGCAGGTCGGCCACCAGAGTCGCGGGGGCCCTCGTCAGCTGGTCGATGAGCACCCGGGCGCCGGTCGCGGCCGGGTCGCCGACCGGGCGCTCGGTGAGCGCCCAAGCAATGGCGGTTGCCGCGGCCCGTACTCCGTCGGCGTCGAGGGGCTCGAGGAGTCGGCCGGTGAGCAGGGCCGTGGCCCAGGCCTCCGGCAGCCCGCGATCCGCGGCCAGCGCCGCGGCGTGGCTGCCGTCGTCGGTGTACGGCCCGGTGCCGAGGAGCCCGGCCCAGGCAGCGGCCATCCGGTCGGCAGCGGCGGTCGGGCCGCCGGGCGCCCACAGTTCGGCCGGGTCCGCAGGCACGGCGGCCGCCAGCACGGTGCGCCGCCCGACCGTGCCGAGGCGTCGCCGGAACTCGTCGTACGCCAGGGAAGTGGCCCGGTCCGCCCTGTACGGCTTGGCGCGGAGCAGTTTGCGGTGCACGTCGTAGTCGGCGCTGCCGGCGAAGCCGTCGAGTGTCAGGGCCGCGATCGGCCGCGGCACTCCGGTCCGCCAACGGAACAGATCCACGGCCTCGTCGGGAATCGGCAGCGGGCCGCGCTCGGCCAGCAGGGCCAGCAGGACGGGAAGCCGGGTGGTGTCGTCGAACGCGATGGTGTGGGTCTCGCATTCCTCGGCGTCGGCGGGCACCGGTTCGGCGGCGCGCTGGAGGAAGGGGGCGAGGCCGCTGCGGACCTGCCCCGAGGCCACCGTGGCGACTGCGCGGAGCGCGGCGATGTGCCGGTCGGGGGCGCGGCCGGTCCGCCATGAGCTGCCGGACTCGGCGAACGGCTGTCGGCTCCACACCTCCAGCAGCGCGGTGAGAGCCTGCCGTTGCCCGTCGGGGGTGGCGCCTGCCGCGGCCCGCCAGGCCACCGCATCGATGCGGCCGACCAGCGCTGCCCACTCGGGCGGAGTGGCGGGCAGCGCGAGCACCCGGACCTCGTCGTCGATCTCGCCGCGCAGGTACCGGCCGTCGGCGGCGACCGCCGTGAGCAGGGCGGGATGCGGCTGCGACGGCTTCTCCTCGTAGGCGCGCAGCTGGGGGAGCAGATCGTGCAGTGCGGGCACGAGTCGGGTGTCGGGCACCGGGTCGGGGAGATCGACCACCGGGCCCGACCGCATGACGGCCACGCGGTGGGACAGCTCCCGTCGGCGGCGCAGCACGTCTGCCGCGAGCCGGACGGCGCGGGCGACGCCGACGCGGATCCGGGGGTCGGTCACACCGGGCAGGGGGTGGGACTCGCCGTCGCAACTGCTGGTCCTCGGGTCCAGCAGCCGGCGTACAGCGGTGTCGGTGACGGCGCGCAGGGCCTGTGAGGACGCCTCGTCGCGGGGGGTGAGGAAGTGCCAGTAGGCAGGCGGCGGCACGGGCCCGGCCTGCTCGCCGAGGGTCGCGCGCACCGGTGACTGATCACGGCTGCCGGGGAAGCCACGGGCCTGCCAGAGCAGCGAGTTGTCCTCGGCGGCGTGGCAGCGAACGGTTGTATCGCCGGCCATGACGCCGTCTTCCCCGCCGAGTGGCAGGGCGAGGATGCCCCAAGGGCGGCGGCCCCAACGCCGGCTGCGGTAAGAGGCGGTACGGCCGTCGATGGACTCCAGCACGAACTCGCGGGGCGACGGCCCGGCATACGGGGTGCGATGGTGGACGCGGCAGCCGGTGAGCCGCCCGTCCTGGCCGAGCGGGGAGTTCACGACCCCTTGCGGCAGCCACGCGAGGATCCGGTGGTCGGCGAAGGGCGCGGTGCCGGGCGGCACTTCGGCGGGCCGGTGGAAGGCGGGCAGGGTGCGTTCGTCCGTGGGGGAGCCCGTGTCCGGGTCGAGACGGGCCCAGCCGTTGCGGCGCTCGCCGAACACCTCGGAGCTCCAGACCTCGCGGCCGTCACTCATCTGGTAGTCGCGATGGCCGATGCCCTCGCGGCCGCCTGCACGAAGGACGCGTTCCCCGTCGCACCGGCCCTCGCCGTCGGAGGTGGCGAACTGGTAGCCGAGGCCGCCCTGGATGCTGCCGCCGTAGGGGCGGAGTCCGTACGTCTCTTCAGGAGCGAAGATCTCGCCGGGCCGGTCGGACCAGTAGGCGCTGTTGCACCAGTTGCCCTCGTGGTCCTCGTTCCAGGCGACGAGGAACTGGCCACCGACCCAGTGAACGGTGTGGCCGCCCGCCGTGGCGGGCAGCTCCAGGGAGTGGTCACCGCGGCGACCGGCGTGGTCGACGGCGATGGCACGCGCGTCCCCGTACACGGTGAGCACAGGCCAGGTGCAGGTGACATGCACGGTCTCGTCGGGGCGGAACTCGGCAAGGGCCTCCTCCAGCGCGGGCCACCCCAGTTCCTCGGGCAGCCCGGCGCGCAGGGCGCGGGCAAGCGGTCCTTGGAGGTCGAGGGCTTCGAGGGCCTCCTCAATGCCGTCCAGGGCGATGGCGGTGGGCCGGTCGAGGAGGTCGCGCAGTTCGTCGACGGCCTCGTCGGCGGCGGCGAGCCCGCCGCCGTGCAGAGCCCCGATCAGCTTCTCGATACGGTTGTGCACCTCGGCGGCGATGCCGGGGTTCTGCGGGAGCCTGCTGATGGCCGTGCCGCCGCCCCTGCGGAGCCCGGCGTGCACGGTGCCCTCCAGCCGGGGCCCGAAAACGGGGTCGGCGGCCAGCGCTTTGAGGTCGCGCTGTGAATGCTCGTCCCAGAACTCGATGCTGATGGCAGGACCTGGGTCCTCGACCGGTATGCCCTCGGCGAGGCACACGTCGAGCAGGTCGGCGTCCAGGTGCGGCCATCGGTAGCGGTCCTCGTGCAGCTTGACCGGAGTGCCGGCCGCACGCAGGAGCGGGGCGAACCGACATACCAGGTCGAACAGTTCGCCCGGCATGGGCTGCCGCGTCACACCGCCGCCGGCGACGGTGCGGTGCGAGTACGCGGCCGAGTAGCGGCGCAGCCATTCGCCGAAACCGCCCTCGGGGACGATCCGTCCGACGGCGGCGGCATCGGCGGCGCCGCATCCGACGAGCAGCCGCAGCCAAGCGGCGGCGTTGTTCTTCGACTCGGGGAACAGGTCGAGCAGGGCGGTGGCCTGGTCGTCGGTCGGCGGGTGCGCGGCGAGCGGTCCGGCGGCCGCCTCGAGCAGCCGGTCCGGAACTGCCTTCCCACGGGCCGCCGCAAGCAACCCGCCCAGCACCCGCGCCTCCTCTTCGACACCGAGGCCGCAGGCGCGGGCAGAATCACGGACACGGCGGCCCAGGTCGGCGGGCAGCGCGCCGGGGGACACCGCCCAGACCGTCAGCATGCGCACGAACTCGCGGTGCGCGTCACCCGGTTCGAGCACACCGGCCAGCCACGGGGAATGTCCGCTGAGTTCGGTGGCGGGCAAGGCGCCGAAGCGTGCGAACAGCAACACGTTCGCCTGCCGCCAATCGGGATCGACGTGCAGTCCGTGGGTGCGTTCGGCCGCGCGTGCCCGGCTGTACGCGCGGGCGGCGGAGCGGGCATGCGTTTCCAGCAGCCAGTGGCCGATGGTGTCCCAGAACCACGGCAGATGCGCAGCCGGCAGTCCACGGGCCACCCGCTCCATGCCGTCCACGAACCGGCCGGGCTTCTCCCACGCCCGCCCCCGGTGCCGGTCCGCCTCTTCGAGCACGGCGCGGGCATCGGGCTCCGCATGCGGGGCCCGGGCGCGTGCCCAGTCGGCATAGGTCTCGGAGATCCGGTGGTTGGCCGGAAGGGGGACGGGAGTACCGGTGCTGCTGGTCATGCCTCCGATCTTGCCAGGCGGACCGTGCCCGGCCGGCAGCAAACACGAGGTCGCTCAGTAGCGTCTCGCCGAGTGGCGACGGCCCGGCGGCGCGGTATCTCAGCGGCCACGGCTGCTTGTTCATGAACCACCAGTTGGTGAGCTGCCCGGCTTCTTCGGCCACGAACAGCGTGGTGTGGAGCACTGCGCCGGCGTGGGCGCTCTGTCCGACGGCCGCTCTGCCGATCGCGGCGGCCCGCGACCTGCTGTTTCCGGACGGGAAAGGCAGTGGCGCGCGATCCGGCCCGCCTGCTGGTGACAGCCAGGCGGGCCGGATCTGTTCCGTTCAGGTGTCAGTCGTCAGCAGCGGATGGGAGACAACGCGAAGTCCTCCACCGTGGGTGTGCTGGGGTTGACTTTCGCCGTGCGGGTCTGGGGCTTCCAGCCGTCCTTGGCCACGATCATCGTCAGCGGATTGTTCCGCCGATCCAGCCAGTGGGCGTACCTGCCCTCGGCGTCGGTGGCGAAGGTCCACGACATCGCCCACGAGTCGACCTGGACCACCGCGCCGGCGAGCGGTGACGCGGCACTCTGACAGTTCCTCGCGGTGACCGTGCCCATCAGCTTGCCCCAGGTCGTCGGAGGCTGCGCCTTCATCGTCACAACCACCGGCTGCACCGAGTACGGCGTGTTCTCCTTGATCGAGACCGACCCGGAGTAGGTGCCGGGCTGGTCGACGCTCGCCGACATTCCGACGGTGACCGTGACCTTCTGCCCCGGGGCCAGCGTGGCTGTCGACTTGTCGATGGTCATCCAGCTGACGTCGGCAGCACCCTCGGCGCAGTCATCAAGACCGGGCAGCACCTCGCTGTCCGGTGTCGCGGTGAAGCCGCCGGACGAGCCGCCCACCTTGTAGAAGCCGCACGCCGCGCCGCCGCGGTAGCGCGGGGTGTTGGCGTTCGGCAGGTTCGACCACGCGTCGGTGGCCGGGTCGTAGGCGAATCCTGCGTTGGTGACCGCTCCGCCCTGCGAACCCCCGACGACCATCAGCTTGCCGCCGGCCACGGCGAACGAGCTGGCCCAGTTGTCGGCCGGAGCGTCCGCGATGGCGGTCCAGGTGCCGGCGCTCGGGTCGAAGGCGTAACCGGCCTTCTGCGAGGCGGTCCCGTCGTTACCACCGGTGCAGTAGATGACGCCTTCGATGCCGCCGCAGGAGGCGAAGGCCACCGACTTCGGATAGTCGGGAAGCGTCTCCCACTTGTCGCTGCCCGGGTCGTACCGGACGACGTCGTTGGACATCGGCGCACAGCCCGAAGTGGTGCAGCCGCCGACGGCGTACAGCATGCCGTCGATGACGGCCTGGCCCGCAGCGGCACGCGGCGCCGGGTTGTCGGCCTCCTTCGTCCAGGTGTCGGCCCCCGGGTCGTACGACCAGGTGGTGCCAGAAGTGCCTCCCGTCGCCCAGCCGCCGGTGGCGATGATCTGTCCTTCCACAACACCCACTGCCATGGCGTTACGTGCTGCGGGAAGGTCGGCGATCGCTGTCCACTTCTGCGCGATCGAATCGTAGACGTAGTTCTTCGCCGTGGACGCCGACCCGTTGCCGCCGGCGATGGAGTACACCTTGTCGTCCAGGTACACCACCCGGTTGTCCATCACGTTGGACGGGTGGTTGGCGATGCCCGTCCAGGGCTCGGCCTGCGGGCCGGCCTTGGCGGGCGGCGCCTTTGGAGACTTGGCATTGACAGCCGCGGCGAACGAGGTCGGAACGTCGAGCCGCTGCTCCGGTGCCCCGTCGGACCCGAGCACCTGCCCGTCGCTCAGCTTGGACCCGTCGGCCCGCAGCAGCTCGAACCCTGCGTCACGCTCCCCGAACTCGACCTCGACCGGAGCCTCGCCGGTGTTGGTCACGGTGAATGTCTTGCCGGTCTTGCCGCCCGGCATCCGGAGCGTCCCCGCCACCTTGTCCGGCTCGACGCTCAGCCGGCCGGCCGCGAGCCGGAAGTTCGTGGCCGTTGCCCAGTCGGCCTGAACGTCGACCGTCTTGCTCTGGCTGACGTAGTTGCCGGCCTTCGCGGTGAACCGCTGGCTGTCCGTCCGTGAGGAGAACATCCAGAAGAACCCGTCCGCCAGAGCGGTGTCGTCCGGCGTCGCCGCGGTGGTGGCCTTCTCCGCCGGCCGGTCGTCGCTCGCGACGGTGGCGCCGTTGACATAGCTGTTGTCGTTCTTGTCGCGGACATGACCCAGTACAAGACCGCCCTCGACGGGCTCGCACGTGATCTCGCTGCCGATCAGCACGTTGTCGACCTGCCACCACCACTCGTACGTCGCCTCGTAGTAGCGGAACCGGACCTGGACCTGCGCCTGGCCGGCCGCCTGCGGGATCGGGATCTCGGTCACCTTCGGTCCGCGGACGTCGGCCGACTGCCGGCGTACATTGGTCCAGGTCTCGCCGTTGTCGAGGCTGAGGTCGACATCGGCGAGGTCGGTGGCCAACCGGTTGTAGTCCTGG
This sequence comes from Streptomyces sp. NPDC006283, assembly GCF_040613325.1. NCBI lineage: Bacteria > Bacillati > Actinomycetota > Actinomycetes > Kitasatosporales > Streptomycetaceae > Streptomyces > Streptomyces sp. NPDC006283. The sequence goes on from NZ_JBEXRZ010000002.1 coordinate 38,694, forward strand.
TCGAACCGGATCACCGGCGCCGTGACGTCGGTCAGATCGACGACAGGGCTGACGAGCGAGGTGTCCTGCCGCCCGCCGGCGCCGTAGCTGTCGCTGTCGACGATGGCGAAGTTGCCTGTGCCGCCCGTCGTGTTGCCCCTGTTGCCGGGGTCGTTGAACTTCCAGGTCTGACCGTTCCCCACGTGGTCGACCACGGACCAGCCGGCCGGGGCGGTGTCGCCGTCGAAGGTCTGGTACACGCCGTCCGAGCCGTATCTGTATCCCGGCGCCGACGTGCAGTCGTCGACGGACGCAGGGATGGCGACGTTGTGGGTGATGTTGCCCGAGCCGACTTCGACCTCCTTGGTCACCGTCTTGTAGCCCGGGTACTGCGGCTCGACCTTCACGTTGTACGTGGCGCCGGCGGGGAGTTCGAACGTGTACCGGCCATTGGCCGGCGTCGTGTAGTCGGACACCCCCGATGGACCCTCGACGCTCACCTTCGCGTAGAGCGGCCAGCCGTGTCCGGAGCCGTCGGTGACGGTCCCACTGACAGTGACGCTCGGAGCCGCGGTGAGTGCCACGTTCACCGTTGTCGTCTCTTCGGTGGCTATTTCGGCCTGGACCGTCTTCGCCTCATAACCGAACGCGCTCACCGCCGCCTCGTAATCACCGGCCGGCAGCAGGGACGAGTACTTTCCGTCGGCCCCGGTGGTCAGCCGGCGATCCGCCTGTCCGGTCAGGGTGATGGCGGCATTGGCGACCGGGTCACCGGTGGCGGCGTCCGTGACCGTACCAGCCAGGGTGCCGGTGTCGCCGATGGGAGCCGCTTCGAGCAGCGCCAGTGCGTCGAGGCGGCCCTCACCGAAGACGTTGTTGTCGTCCGCGGTGCCGCCGCACTGGCTGTCCGCCCGGTCGATCGCCGAGTTGTTCAGCAGTGCGCGGGTCGCCTCGACGTCACCGGCCAGCGCCGGCGCCGCCGACCACAGCAGAGCGATCACGCCCGCGAGGTGCGGCGTCGCCATCGATGTACCGTTGAAACTGGCGTAGCCGCTGTTTCGGATACTCGACCGGACGTTCACACCGGGCGCCGAGATGTTCGGCTTGATCTCACCGTTCTGCCCGGTCCCACGGCCCGAGAAGCTGCCGGGGTTGTTGCTGACGTCGTAGGCGCCGACCGAGTAGTTGCTGACCAGACTGCCGGGAGAGCCGCTGGTCTGGCACCCCGGGCCGCTGTTGCCGTTGGCGAAGGCCCCGAAGATGCCCGACGCGGTCCAGGCCAGCGTCACGTCCTCCATGAACGGGTCGTTGGACGGCAGTTGCGAGCCCCACGAGTTGTTGATGATGTTCGGCCGCTTGCTGACGTCAGGGTTCTGACCGTTCAGATCCCGGGGCTCGAGCATCCACTCGCCCGAAGCGATCAGTGCGGCGTCGGAGGGGCAGCAGCCGTTCGCCGCGATCCACTTGACGCCCGGTGCGACGCCTATGTGGTTGTCCCCGTCGGCACCCGCCATCGTGCCCATGGTGTGCGTGCCGTGGTTGTTGTTGTCGCAGGGTGCGCCGTCGCAGGTCCCTGCCGCGTCGTACCAGTTGTAGTTGTGGTTGAACGTGCCGTTGCCGTTGTTGCCACGGTAGGAATCCACCAGGGCCGGGTGGTCGAACTGGACGCCGGTGTCGATGTTCGCCACCGTGATGCCCTCGCCCTTGACGCCGAACTGGGACCAGACGTCATCGGCGTTGATGTTCGCGATGCCCCACTCCAGGGAGTTCACCGTCTTCTCTTGGGTGCCCTTGGTGACTTCCGGCGCCTTGTACGCGATCGGGGCGTAGAGCGCCTCGACCTCGGCGTGGCCGGCGAACTTCTGGGCCATCTTCAGAGAGCCACTGCTGACCTTGATGGCGTTGCTCGCCCAGAAGGTCCGGTACTTCGCGCCCGCGTGATCGAGTTCGGCCCTTACCTTGGCCTGGCTGTCGGCGGCGGTCCCTTTCAGCGCGTCCACCACCGCTTTGCCGCGCTTGGACCAGTCCTTGTGTGAACTGGCCGGCTTCAGATCCGCTCGGTCCTTGAAGCGGATCCAGAAGTCGCCTTCGCTCTTCTTCTCGAACTTCTTCGCGAGCTCCGGGCGAATCTTGTCCCCGGCGACCGCCTCTGTCATCGAGTCCGCCGGCGCGCCCTGTGCGGGGGAACCGGCCAGGGCTAAGCCTGACGCGGCGATGGCCATCGTCACGACGGCGCTCATCAGGGAGCTGACGATGCGTCTCTTGCCTGGACGTCTCAACTCGGTTCTGCCTTCCTCCGGACGACCTATGGCCGGATGAGCCACGGGTGAAGGGTGCAGGAGCTGCTTCCAGTTCAGGGGAAACCGGAACGGATGTCCCCTGCCCCCCAGGCGCCGCACGGGTCACGCACGTTGCCTGGCTGGAGCGTACGCAGCGGAGCGGTCGTATTGATAGGTACACGACATGTATTTTTGTTGATAGAGGGTTTTATGTGTAAACAGGCATGTAGGACGTGCCGCATGAGGCCGGAAAGAGCCGTCGCGGCGGCTCTGCGCAGGCGGAACTCCGGTCGTGGGAAGTGCCACCAGGCGGGCAGCGGCCGCAGGCGCGTGGCGTGCCTCTACGGTGGGTCACCGCGCAGCCCGAGCGTGAGCCGCGGCCACTGGTCTTGACCGGTCTGGCCCCGGCTGCCCGCCCCGGCTGCCCGCCCCGGCGCCGGCGTCGAGGGGGCCCAGACCCCACGTCCAGGTGTGCGCCCTGCCCGCGGCCGGATGGGCTCCGGGATCTGCCACAGATGGGTATCGCGCCCGATGGGCTTCACGCGGCGCATCGGCCACGGTGGAGCCATGACACACCGACCGTGACCCCCGGCCATCACCCCGAGCCGGGCCTTGCCCCACCAGGCCCTTTCCCGTACCCCCTGCTCAGAGAAGGACGCACCATGTCGCTCGACACGCCCCGGATCGAAGCTCGTCCCGAGCGTCTGACGGCGCACGAAGCCCGCCGGCGCCTCGAACACGAACGCAACGCCCGGCTGACCCAACTGCAGGCCGTCGGTGAGGCCCGACAGGGCGCGGAGGAGATGATGTCGGCGCAGAAGGAGACCCTCGAGCGCGTCCTCAAGGAGATCGAGGCCGCGTTCACCCGCGTCGAGGACGGCAGCTACGGAATCTGCCTGGGCTGCTCCAAGACGATCCCGGTCGAGCGACTGGAGATCCTGCCCTACACACGGTTCTGCGTCCCCTGCCGGTGCACCACGGCGTGACCGCCCTGCCCATCCCCTGTTCCCGCCCTGCCCAAGGGGTGAAGTGATGAACCACCAGATCGTCGCGGAACGCAACACGATGTCGGCCGAGGACCTCGCCGCACTCCGCGCGAATCTGCACGAGCAGCGCCTGTTCCGCCAGGAGCAGCTGCAGCAGATCACGGACGCCGCCACGAATCGCACGCAGGCGCTGCTCGACCGGCGGGCCGCCTCCCAGATCGAGGTCCGCGTCAAGCTCGCCGCCTCCGCCCGCATGGTCCTCGCCGACGTCGAAGCAGCCCTCACGCGCATGGACCAGGGCCGCTACGGCGGCTGCCACCTGTGCCGCAGGCCCATCGCCCGCGAGCGGTTGATGATCGTGCCGCAAGCCCGCTACTGCACCCGCTGCCAGCAGGTGAGGGAGGCCGACCGGTGACCACCACACCCCGCACCCGTGCGGTGACCACCCGGCACCGGCCCTGGCCCTTGTACCGCCAGTGCTCCGGCATCGCCATCGACCTGGGCAGCGCCCGCACCCGGGCCTGGATATCCGGCCGACGAAGCATCCTGGACGTGCCCACGGTGACCTTCCCCGGTGACGGCGCCATCCACCCCATCCAGCGCGGCACCATCGTCGACACCCCCGGAACCGCCCGGATGCTCGAGCGACTGCTCGGCCACCGCCTGCCCCGCTTCGGCCGCCGCCTGATCGTTCTGACTGCCCCCGTCCTCGGAGGAGTCGCCTTCAGGACCGAGGCCCGCACCGCGGTCGAGGTCCTGCGGCCGTACAGCGTGCTGACCATCCCCACCGCGCGAGCCGTGGCCGTGGCCGCGGGCGCCGACCTGACCCGTCCCCTGCTCGTCGTGGACATCGGCGCCCACCTCACCGAGGTCACCCTCCTCACCGACGGTGCAGTGACCGACGCCCGCCACACCGCTCTCGGCATCAGCGACCTGGAGAGCCGCACCCCACCTGCGCAGATCACCGACGCAATTGTCGTGATGGTGACCGCGATGCTGGAACAGGACTCCACTTCCCAGACGCTCGACGCCCTGCGGGCAGGCGCACTCCTCGCCGGCGGGGGCGCTCTGCGCCCCGACATCACCTACCACCTCACCCGTCAACTGCGCGCCCCTGTCGCGCCCGTGCCCGCGCCCCACACCGCCGCGGTCCGCGGCGCCGCCAGACTGCTCGAGGCCGCGCGCACCCACCCCTCGACCACCGGAAACCCCGCCGCACACCCCCAGTGACGCCGCCCCCGTCCCCACCTCAGCCCTTCCACATGCTGCCACCCCCGGACCCGGAAGGAGAGACACCATGGCCCGCGGGAACCGCCCGGCTCAGCCACCCCCCGAAGAGCTCCCGCGCGTCCTGCTCTGGCGATGGCGCCGCAACCCACTGCGCCGCCGCTCCGACCTTACGCAGGCGTGGATCGCGCTCGGCCTGTTCCTGGCCGTCCTTGCCACCACACCCGCCGTCGTGCTCCTGGTGGGCGACGGCGCCTACCGCCACTTCCAGCAGACAGCCCGTCACGAAGCCGGCACACGGCACGACACCACCGCCGTCCTCGTCCACGACGTCCCCCGCCACCCCGAGCCGGGGTCGGACGAAGCGAAGGGGACCCTGTATCCGGTCACCGTCCGCTTCACCGATCCCCACGGGCAACCCCGCACCGCAAAGACCGACGTCGAACCCGGCCTGCACGCCGGCGACACCGTCCGCGTATGGGTCAGCGACGAAGGCAAAGTCACCGACCCGCCCCTCACCCCAGAACGGGTCCGCAGCCACACCCTGGGCTGCGCTCTCCTTGCCGCCGTCGCTGTCCCTCTCATCGGCGCTGCATGTTACGGCTACGTCGGCCGCAGGCTGGAGCGGCGCAATCTCGCCGAATGGGACTCGGCTTGGGCCCGCACCGCTCCCCGGTGGACGACCTTCACATGACACCTGAGACGCGGCCTTCTGCGACGTCGGTGGTCAGGAACGTCGCGCCTCGCCTACGACCAGCCCCTTCGAGACGGGCTCCGGCGCTGACGCGGCCGGGGAGATCGCCTGGGACATCTCAGAGGACTCCACGATCGTGCGCACGGATCACCCCGTCGGGACGTCCCCGGACCGAGATCCACGCGGACCCTGGGTAGGCGACCCGCTCGTCGGCTGTGATCAGGCCAGTGGTATTCATGCAGCGTGAAGACCGCGAGAGACGCCGGTGGCCTCCCCTTTGACGCCGTCTTGTGTGACGTCGACGGGGTGATCCGTTTTTATGACACCGCCGAGGTGACGCGTCTGGAGGAAGCAGCGGGTCTGCCGGCGGGCATCACGGCGGCTGTCGGATTCGCGCCGGAGAACGACCTGCCGCTGCTGCTCGGGCAGATCACCAGGGATCAGTGGGCGCAGTCGATCACCCAGGACCTCAGCTCCCATGTGTCGTTGAGTGACGCTCACGCGCTGGCCAAGGCGTTCACCGAGGCCGGCTTCTGGGCGGATGAAGCTGTCGTGGCCCTTCTCCGTCAGGTCCGGGAGCATTGCCCGGTCGTCCTTGTCACGAACGCGACTGTGTGGCTCGACGAGGACCTTGCGGCGCTCGGGCTGGCTGATCTCGCGGACAGCGTCGTCAACAGCTCTCTCGTCGGTGTCGCCAAGCCGGACCGTCGCATCTATGAGATAGCGGCAGAGCAGGCCGGCGCCCGCGTCGGCCGGTGCCTTTTCGTGGACGACCGGGAGGAGAACATCGACGCGGCACATGACCTGGGGATGACCACGGTGCTGTATCGCGCTGTCGGGGACCTGCGGGAGGCTGTGGCTCTGATCGTTCAATGACAAGGTGTCCGCTCGAAGTTCACCATGACGCTTTCGTGAAGCCAACCTGCCTGCCGCCCGGACTCATTGATCCTTGGAAACAGGACTCCCGCCATGACCAACGCCCTTAGACGTCTCGTCGAGATCGCACCAGCGCCGAGCGAGCCTCGCCAGAAAGACTGGGGCGAGGTCGAGCGCAGCCTTGGCGTGGAGCTTCCCGTTGACTACAAGGAACTCATCCACGTCTATGGAGGCAGTAACTGGGACGACTATGTGTACGTCCTGGAGCCCGGCTGCTCCAACGAGAACTACGACCTCATCGAATGGGCAGAGCGCCAGGCCGAAGGCCTGGCAGGCCTCTGGGAATTCGAGAAGAAGCCGGCGGAACTGGAGGTCGAGGGGTCCCGGGTCATCCCATGGGCGACCACGGACAACGGAGAATGCCTCTACTGGCTTGTTCGGCCAAGTCTTGAGCCGGACCGATGGACCGTCATGGTGAACGAGGCGCGCGGCGGCCGATGGGAGCATTTCCCCGTATCCTGCACGCAATTCCTCGCGTCCACCCTTTATGGAGAGCTGCAGTCGGACATCCTCTCGTCCTTGTTCCCGCGCGCTGCACATGAATTCCGCCGGCTCGGTGCGGTATGACGACGCGGCACTCTGTCGGCCCCAGGGCTTCGGCGTAGTCGGACGACGTCCGATTGCTGACGCTGCGTCGGGTGGGAGTGGGGTGGGGTCTAACTACAAGCCAGGCCCCCGAGTGCGCAGCACCCCAAGAGATACGTCACCGTGCGTCGCGTAGCCGAAGAAGGTACGCCGCAGTCAGCGCAACGGCACGGTCCTCGTCATGCGACAGCTCCACAAGGGCACGTGACGCCTTCGCCCCCGGGACGCCGGCCAGCGCCTGAGTCAGTCGTCCGCGTGCAGGCGCTTCAGTGGTGTCGTGGGCGAGGCGGTCGACGAGCCCGCTTGCGATCTGATCCGCCATCGCGGCGCCGCTCGCCAGCACGCTCAGTGCATCGGCTGCATCGATGTCGTTCTTTCCTTCCACGATCATGTCGATGAGCGTCGGGACCGCCTCGGCCACTCCACGTGTCCCGAGCGCCAGGGCCGCATACCCGCGGACCACGACGTCGGGGTTCGCGAGGGCCTGCCGCAGCAGCGCGGTAGCCTCTCCGCCGGGCATCTCGGCGAGGCACTGAACGGCACGTTCCCGCACCGCGGCCACCGGTGAACCGAGGCCCTCCGCCAGCAGCGCCGGGCCGCCGTCGCCCGATCTCGCCAGCGCCCATCGCAGGGCTCCGGCGACGTTCGGCTCCGTCTCGCTCAGCGCCGCCTCGACCAGGGCCTCCAACGGCACCGGAACCTCGTCGACCGAGGAAAGGGCCGCGCGCTGACGCACGTCGGCGCTCTTCGAGCCCAGTGCCTGAAGGAGCGCAACGACCTGGAGGGCGTCCTCCCAGCCGGCGGGATTCGCGGCATCGATCCGGCGCAGCCGCCTCAGCAGCTCGGTCTCGGCCGCGATGCGTTCGCGTGTCTGACCGATGAGGTCGCCGACGAGCGCCGACGGCGTGAAGCCGGGATCGTCCAGCGCGCGCCCGATCTCACGCAGCGACAGCCCGAGCGACCGCAGGCTCTCGATATGGAAGACCCGCCGGATGTCCTCCCTGGAGTACTCCCGATAACCGGAGCCCGTACGACCGGAAGGCCGTACCAGGCCCAGCGACTCGTAATGCCGGAGCATGCGGGCACTGACCCCGGACCGTCGCGCCACCTCACCGATCAACACGTCCTATTCTCCCTCCTGCCTCCTGGCCGGACCCGCCGAGGGCCACGACGCGCTTCGCCTCCTCGATCGCGAACTCGAATCCGGCGTCCGGGTCGCGCAGCAGCCGTTGTGTGGCAAGCGCGTGCGCGCGCACGCGCGGATCAGGGGCCGCCGTCGCAGTACGCAGAGCCGGCACAACTGCTTCACCCAGCGCGACCAGTGCCCGGCTGAGACTCAGCTGCGTCTCCCGCTGACCGCGTCCGAGCTGCGTCGCCAGCACAGCGGCCGAGGCGGACTCCTCGCCTTCCGGCACGAGCACGACCGCAGCCCGCCAGGCACTCCGTGCCACGTCGTCGTCGGCGTCGGACAACAGCGCCCGTGTGATCGCCGGCCATGCCTGCCGGTCCCCGATCTTGGACAGCGTATGCAGCGCCTGGCTCCGTGCCTGCGCCCGCTCCGAGCGGACTTGGCGGGCCAGCTCGGGGAGCGTCATGGACACCGGGTGGCGGGTGAGCGCCCAGGTCAGCATGTCGCGGACGAAGAAGTCGGGCTCGACCGCGCATCGCTCGATGAGCTTGTCGACGAAGCGCGGGTCAGGCGCCGTGCCGACCGCCAGAGCAGCCCGCAGCCGCACGGACGAACGGCCGTCCTCCAGCCCCTGGAGCGCTCGTGTCGCATCCGTGTGCCGTCTCGTGATCGTCATCTGGATCACCTCCTGGCGAGCAGTGAAGACCCTGTCACCGTGTCAAGGTCAAACTGCGCCAGCCGCGCGATCACCAGCAGGACGTGACGTCGGTGAAAGCGACGTCACCCCGGCCGTGGCCACCATCAACGGCCGCAGCCTCCGGGCACGGCCCGTCACTCGGCCGCGCCTGCGTCAGTGCGCAGCGGCAAGTCTCTGCAGCAACACCTTCACCCCGGCGGCCGCTTCGGCGAGCCCTCCTGACGTGAGAGCCCGCCGGAGGAGGAGCCCTCGCCGTAGAGCCGCTGGTGCCACTCTCGGCGTCCGACCCAGGGGCGGCGGCAGGACGGGGTTGGGGACCGTCTCGATGAGGTACAGGAGGGGGGCCAGGCGACGCCGTGGTCCGGCAGTTGGCGTCCCAAGGGGCGTCCCGCCGGATCCGGATGCCTGACACGCGCCTTTCCGGGCCACCTCGCCGGATGCCCGGCACTCCGAGAGACCTGAGCCCTGCTGGCCGCGGCCGCGCTCCGGTGACACCCTCGGTGAGATGTCCCGGCCCCCCGGTTCCCCTCTGGGGGTTCGGGGGGCCCACCCGGCTCATCCGTCGTTCAGTCGCAGCAGTCGCAGCAGCACTTGCACGGGTTGCAGCAGCCCCCGCCACTGCAGCAGCCGTCACCACCGGAACCACCGGAACCACCGGAGCCCCGACCACCCCCGCCCGAACCGCCGGAGGTGCCGCCCGAGTTGCCGCCGCCTGGTCCGCCGAACCAGCCCTCGCCCCCGGAACCGTCCCGGCCGGAACCTTCATGGCGAGAGCCGCCGTTGCGGCTGCCGTCGCCGAACTGCCAGGGCTCTCCGTCATCCGGGCCGGCGTCCTCGTTGCAGGTGCAGCAGTTGAAGCACAACCTGCAATCGCGGCACAACTGGCGCCACTGGCCGCACCGCCGACACTGCCCCTCCGAGGGCCGGCCCGACGCCATCGAGGCGCCCTCCGTGGCCGCGCCCGTAAGCGCCCCGACGCCGCAGTCTGTGCCCGTGCCGGCCCCCGAGAGCGTTTCCGTCGCCGTACGGCGTCCCAACCAGGGCAGCATGCGCGGGCCCCGTGCCTGGTGGCGGTGCTGGTGGTGACGATGCCGAGGGTCGAAGACACGGTCGACAGCACTCTCCAACTCGCCGCCCAGCAGCGCCCGTGCCAGCCGCCCGTCAACGAACTCGGCGTCGGACAAGGCGAGTCGGATCCCATGGACTGCGTCGTCGCAGAGCCGGCGCACCTCTGTGCGGTCGACGCCGGTCACGGTGATCGGGTTCCACGCGCCGGTCGCCTCGTCCGCGTCCAGATCCTCCACAGCGTCGAGCAGATGCGCCAGCCGACCGAACAGACGGCCGGCCTCCGCCAGCGGCTCGGCGTTACCCGGGCGGTCGGCGAGCACCGCGGTGTGCGCGAAGGCGGCGGCGGTTGCCGTCTCCGTAGGTTCCGTGACCGTCAGCAGCGAGTCGCCGCGGCCGGTCAGCCGTTCGATCTCCGACTGCCGTTCGACCGCGCCGAGCAGCACCGCGGTGTCGAAGCCGAGCCGTTTGCCGCCCGCGGCACCCGCACGGTCCCAGCCGTGGGCGATCCGGCGTGCCGCCAGCGTTACCGGGCGGCGGCCCAACAGGCCGTCGCCATCGGCCACATGATCACGTACTTTCGCCGCGGCCAGCACCAGCGACACCGTCGCCGCCAGCCGGGCGCCCTCGCCCTGCGCCACGTCCGCCGAACGCATCCCGCGCAGCGGGCAGGGACCGGCGCCTCGCCGCCAGTCGCCGGTACGCTCCGACTGCGCCTCGGTCAGCACCGAGACGATCAGGCCGTCGTAATTGGTGGCCACCCGCGCGAACTGCCCGTACTCGCCGCGCAGTGCCAGGCACAGCCCGCACAGATGCGCCATCCACTCGGTACGCATGCCCTCGCCCAGGCGATGACGGCATGGCCTGATGATTCCGAACATCGAATTTCTCCCCCTGTAGACACGGCTGCCAGGACACAGCCGGACGGGCGGCAACGTCGCACATGAGGCACGACCGCACATGAGGCACGACCGCGCGTGACGCAGGACCGCCTGTCACCCAACGGGCGACATGCTAAGGCCTGTCCCGTACCGGCGTGACCTGGCGCTTTGCCGACGGTACGTTCATGGGGCGAGGGGTCCAAGCCGCCGCCGCTTCGGCACCGGTGGACGGTCCGGCTCGATGCCCTGCGGCAACAACGGTTCCAGCCGTGCCCGCACCGGCCCCCGCGGCGCCGCGGCGGGACGCATGAGGGGCACGCGGTAGTTCGTCGAGTGGCGCAGTCCATGCCTCTGGCACGAGGGCGGGAGGGTGGTCGCGTCGAGCCGCCCGCGAAACCTGTCCACGGGAGTCGTCTCACCCGCCAGACCGCCTACGCTACATCGGCAGCTCCCCGACCGACAGGAACGGTTCAAGTCGCGTGATCAGTCACGCCGGCTGTGTCACTGGACGGCGCTGGTCCTCTGCTCCGGGTGGTGTGGCTCGTCAGCGTGGAACCGTGATCTAGTCGGATCGACGGCTTCAGGCAGCGATCGAGAAGGGTGGTCCGTGCCGTGTCAACCAGAGGTGCCAGGCGGATCCGACGCGCCGAACCTGACGAGGCCGGCGAGCTTGAAGGGCTCCAGGAGCGATCGTCGACTCACTGGGGGTACCCACCGGGCTACTTCGACTGGGCGGGTGAGGCTCGGGCGATCCCAGATGTCTATGTCCGGGACAACCCGGTCTTCGTCCTGGAGGAGGATGGCAAGAGCCTCGGCTTCTACGGTTTCACCGAAGAGGACGGTGACCTGCTCCTGGACAAGCTCTTTGTTGACGCCGACGAGATCGGCAAGGGTTACGGCAAGCTTCTCTGGCAGCATGCGATCCGGACTGCGCGCGAGCTTGGGCGGTCGGAGTTCATCGTTGGCTCGGATCCGAACGCCGCTCCGTTCTACGCGGCCATGGGGGCCGTGCAGTACGCGACGAAGCCGACCGCCGAGCCATCCTGGACCCTGCACATGTTCCGTTACACCCTCTCAAGCTAGAGCGCTACTGCCGGTCCATCGTGCGGACCTGATGTGGCTGCCGGCGATGTGGAGGCGGCCAGGTAGACGGTGGCGGTTGTGTTGCGCCGGCGAGCGGTCAGCCGCCGTAGCGGACCCACTCGTCGAGTCCGCTGTAGACGTAGGCTCGACGCGGGGCACTGAGGAGCGTCAAGGCCGACGGCTTCGCCGCGGTGGAGGGCGATCAGCGAGCCCTTGCCCCGCCAGCAGGTGTCGGGGAGGCCCTGAAGCCGAGATCACTGGGCATGGCGCTGGAGACTGGCGACGGGCTTCGGCACCACCTCGGCGGGAGCCCCTCATGCCCGCTGCCCTACGGGGCATCTCCAGCCCCAACCCGGGTCGACCAGAACGCTTCGGCAGCCCGAGCCTCCGTCCTTCGAGGGCCGCCTGAAATGCACAGCGGGCCCGCTGTCGGGCTCAGGGGGTCGCGGCGAGCAGCCGGGTCAGGAAGGCCTCCAGCTCCTCGATCCACAGCGCGAGTCCGGCGGAGGTCGCGATCGAGCGGGCCGAGGTCTTGGCGATGCCCTGCTCGACCAGGGCGCGCAGGGCCCCGTCGAGAAGTTTGAGGCGGGTGGCCCTCCGGACGCGCTCACGCGCGGGCTTCCTCGCGGCTGGCGGGACTTGCCGCGCAGCACGCTCACGCTCCTGACGTGCTAAGCGCAGTGCGGAACGTGCAGAAGCGGAGAACGATGCTCCTGGCTGCGTACGAACCGGCACGAAACTCCGGTAACCACGGTAGATTTCACTCTTCCCCCCCAGGTTCATCACGCCTTCTTTGAAAGGGAACGCCCCCGTGAGCAACCCGTACCCGGGCCCCCGGCAGCCCTACGACCACCAGCCCTACCAGGGGCAGCCGTACCCGGGCCCGTACCAGCAGGGCCCCGCGCCCTACCAGCCCCCGCCGCCCGCGTCGCGGTCGCCCCGCGCAAGCCCGGTCCGGGACACACGGGACGTGCCTGCTGAGCCCATGGAGGGGCGGTCCGCCAAAACCGTCCCGCACCCCCTACCTTCGTGACCCTGCGTCCACCGTATGGTCGGCGAGTGGGAGCAGGGTCCGGGCGGTTGCCTGGACCTGGCAGGGATGACCCGCACGGCCCGTCTCGCAGTTCCGGCCTCTGACCCGCTCTGCCCATCGCGCCGGGCGGTCTGCCGCCGGCCTCACCCCCGTCCCCTGTGAAGGGGCGACGCGACGCCCGAAGCCACCGCCCATCAGATCGGGCAAGTTGATACCCGTACTGAGCACCTGATCCCTGCATCACCAGGAGAGATAAGTACGCGGACTCAGGCGTTCGGACGGCCCTGGCGCGACGATGAGGATCACCTCGACGTTCGAATAGCAGGAGTCTTGTGCTCAGCCGCATCGCCGCTTCCGTCGTTCCCTTCCTCGGCCGCCTTACGACATCCGCCGAACCGGCCACCTTCCCGGCCCCCGGCATACTCGTCGCCAATCACACCTCTCTGGCGGACCCCGGCATCGTGCTGGCCGCGTTGCGCGGGATGGACGTCGAACCCGTCATCCTCGCCGCCGCCGGCCTGTGGCGCATCCCTGTCCTGCGGTACCTGTTGGACCGCGACGGCCATGTCCCCGTCTACCGCCGTACCACCCATGCGGCCGACGCCCTGGACAAGGCCGCCGCTGCGCTCGAAGCAGGCCGCCACGTGCTCATCTACGGCGAGGGGCGTATTCCCTGCCGCAGGGACGCCGCCGAAGCCGCCCCCGAGGCCTTCCGCAGTGGCCCCGCTCGCCTGGCCGCAGCCTCCGGCGCTCTCATCGTTCCGATCGGCCAGGCCGGCGCCCGCCGGGTCACCTCTGGCAGCCGCACCAAACAGGTGGCCGGGTTCCTCACAGCCCCCGCCCGGCGTCCCCGACTGCACGTGCACGTCGGCGCTCCCCTCCAGTTGCCGGCCGAGATCACGACAGCGAGCGTGGCTGCCCACCAAGCCGTCACCGCGGCCTGGCGCACCGCCGCCCAGCACCTGGGCGAGCCCGCTGCGCTCGTGGCGTGATGGCCACCCCGAGCATCGCTCTGCCGACTCGCACGCTCTGTGGTGCCAACTCAGCCGCTCGGGTGCCCACTTGAGTGCTCTCCTCAGAGTTGGCCGCCATGGTGATGCAAGTTTCGCGTACTGCGCTGCGGACGACGACCGGGTTCACAGCCCGGCGAAGCCACTCGGTGGTACACCGGCCGGGGAGCGGTGGGCTCTCCGCCAGCGAGGCCTACTTGACCCGCTGGGCCGAGGAGTTCACCGCCGCAGACCCGACACGGCCGCCGCCATCGCCTGCGAGCACTGTCGCAGGTGGGGCTGCCGGGCAAAGGGAGGTTCGGCCGCAGCCTCGCCGAAGCCGCCGGGCTCCCCGCGTCACGGCGGGCGGGGAGCCCGGGCGCAGTGGTCCGGCCAGGCGCCCGGGGCGCTACGGCCGGATCTCGTACACCAGGTTGAATGGGGTCTGCGCCGCTGTGCGGAACCGGGTGAAGCCGGCATCGGTGATTACCTCGCGGATCGCGGACTCCCCGGCTTGCGCACCCAGGGAGTAGCCGCCGGGCTGGGAGAGGCCGTTGGGAACGCACAGGAACGTGGAGCCGCTGTAGAACAGCCGGCCGACCGGGTTGAAGTTGTCCTCGACCCTGTCGGATGCGTACGGCTCCACGAGCAGCCAGGTGCCGTCCGCGGCCAGCGCCTGGCGCACCCGCTTGGCCGCTCCGAGCGGATCGCCCATGTCGTGCAGGCAGTCGAACATCATCACCAGGTCGTAGTCGCCGCCGGTGAACGTCTGCGCGGTCGCCACCTCGAAGGTCACGCGGTCGGTCAGGTCGGCCTCGTCCGCCTTCTTCCGCGCCAGCTCGACCGACTCGGTGTGGTAGTCCGAGCCGACGACGGTGGTGCGCGGGTAGGCCTCGGCCAGGAGCAGCGACGAGGAGCCGAGACCGCAGCCGAGGTCCGCCACCCGCGCTCCAGCGGCCAGCTTCTCGTCGACCCCCTCCAGCGCCGGGATCCAGCTCGGCACGAGCTCTGCCACGTACCCGGGGCGGTAGAACGCGTCGCACCCGACGAAGACGTCCTCCTCGTGCTCGTGCCAGGCGACGCCCTCACCGGTGCGGAACGCCTGGGTGATCCGCGGCTCGGCGCGCAGGTAGCCCAGCACGATCAGGAAGGCGGCCGGAACGTTGGGACCGTTCGGGTCGGCCAGGCAGAAAGCCTGCTCCTCGGTCAGCCAGAACTCGCCGGTCTGCGGGTCGTAGCTCACGTACCCGCCCGCGGCCTGGCCGAGCAGCCATTCGGTCAGGTAGCGCGGATGGCATCCGGTGCGCTCCGCGAACCGCTCCGGCGTCGCCGGCCCCTGCGCCAGCGCCCGGTACAGGCCGAGCCGGTGACCGATCACCACCGAACCGGCGGCACCGGCGGCGCCCAGGTCCGTCACGAACCGTCCCAGAAACTCGGTAACCTTGTTGTGATCCATTCCCTGGTCTCCTCTCTTGCGCGACCGGCTCCCGCCGGTCACCACGGACAGGCTCGAACGGCGGGTTGGCACGGCGCTCGCACGCGCTGTCACCGCGCTCACCCGGCTGAGTCCGTCCTCGAGACAGCACACGCTCCGGACGCGAGGAGCGCCATGGCAGACGAACGTCCGCCGCCGGTCCGCGTCGAGTTGCTCGGGCCGCTGCGGCTCAGCGTGGGCGGAACCCCGGTGGACGTCCCGGGGCCCAAGCGCCGCGCGGTCCTCGCGATACTCGCGCTGGCCGAGGGCAGGACGGTGCCGGTCGAGCACCTCCTGGACACCCTGTGGCCCTGTGAGGTGCCCGAATCGGGCCGTCAAGCCCTACAGAACCACGTGTCCCGGATACGCGCGCACCTCGGCCCGGCAGCGGACCGTCTGGAGACCTGCTACGGCGGCTACCGCCTGTCCTTGGGGCGCGACGAACTGGACGTGGCCCGGGCCCGGGCGCTGCTGGCGACGGCTCGTGCCACGGCCCCGCGGGACCCGGGCGAGGCGTGCACCCTGCTGCGGGAAGCCCACGCCCTGTGGCGCGGGCCGGTGCTGGCCGACCTCACCGACTTCGTCGCCATCGCCACCGCGGTCGAGGGGTACGCGCACTTGCGGCAGGAGGTGACCGACGCACTCGTCACCGACGCACTCGCCGCGGGATCGGCGGACACGATCCTGGGCATCGCCGCTGCGTCCTCGGCCGACGACCCCCTGCGGGAACCCCCCGTCCTCCTGCACATGCGGGCCTTGGCGGCGACCGGCCAGGCACCGGAGGCACTGCGCCTCGGACGGGAGTTCCGGCGCAGACTCGCCGACGAGACCGGCCTCGACCCCTCACCGGCGCTGGACGAGCTCGAACGCGACATCATCGGCGCCGGCGGTGCGGCTCCCGCCCCACAAAAGGTCGCCGAGCGGCCCGCCACCCGGCTGATCGGCCGCGAGCAGCAGATCGCGGCCCTCCACGGGCTCCTGGCGGCCGAACGCCTCGTCACGCTCGTCGGCCCCGGCGGCGTCGGCAAGACCCGGGTCGCCCTGGAAATCGCCCGCCAGAGCGGCGACCCCGCGGTGCTGCTGCTCGCACCCGTCACCGATCCCCATGCCCTGCCTCACGCGCTCGCGGCTGCCCTGAACCTGAAGGTGGAACAGGGGGACGTGCTGGCCGCCTGCGTCGCCGTCCTCGTCGACCACCCGGGACTGCTGGTGCTCGACAACTGCGAGCACCTCCTCGACGCCGTGAGGGACACCGTGGTCACCATCCTCACGTCGTGCCCCGGGACCACCCTGCTGGCCACCAGCCGGGAACCGCTCGGCCTGGCTGCCGAACACGTCTCACGGCTGACCCCGCTGACGCTGCCCCGCCCCGGCCAGGACCCCGCGCGGGCCGCGTCCGTGGCGCTCTTCCTGGACCGGGCACGCCGGGTCCGGCACGATCCACCACCGACGCCGGAGGAGATGCGCGCGGTGGCCGACATCGTGCGCCGGCTCGACGGCATGCCGCTGGCCATCGAGCTCGCCGCCGGCCGGCTGTCCACGTTCTCCCTCACCGATCTACGGGGCCGCCTCGACCGCTCGCTCGACCTCCTCGGCGGAGGCACGTCGCGTGCCGATGCCCGGCACCGCACGCTGCGCGCGACCGTCGAGTGGTCGTACCGGCTTCTCACGGAGGACGAACGCCGGCTCTTCCGCCACCTGTCGGTCTTCGCCGACGGCGTGGACCTCACCACCGCCGAGCAGCTCGGCGCCGACCTGGGCCTGAACAGCGACCCCGGCACCGTCCTGGCCCGGCTCGTCGACGCCTCCATGATGGACGCCTCGTTCGGCGGCACCACCCGATTCCGCATGCTGGAGACCCTGCGGGCATTCGGGCTGGACCGGCTGACGGCGACGGGCGAGTACGACGGAGCCGCCGCACGCATGGTGCGCTGGGCCGTCGCACTGACCTCGTGGATCGCCGTCACCATGGGCACCGGGCGGGAACCCGAGGCCGACGCCGTCCTGCGCCGCGAACTCGCGAACCTGCGGGCCGCGTGGCGCCTGGTACGCGACCGGGCGGCCCTGGACGAGGCCGCGGCGATGGTCACCTCTCTGTTCGACGCGATCGCCTACCGTGACCTCGTCGAGCTCAGGGACTGGGCGGCGGAGCTGGCCGCGGACCCTGCGCTCCATGGACATCCGAAGGCCTCTGCCGCGCTCGCGGCCGCGGCGGAGGCGGCCTACCACCGCGGCGACTACCGCCGGGCCGACCTGCTCGCCCGGGCCGGGCTGGAGAACGCCGGCGAGCGCGCCGCGTCATGGCACTGCCTGTTCGTGCTCGCGGTGGCCGACTTGGCCCGCGGCGCCTACGACGATGTGGTCGAGCACTCCCTGGCCGCGACCGCCCTGGGCGGACCGCAGCGGGAAGGCTTCGGGATGGCGGCCCTCGCGACGGCCTACGCCGGCGACCCGGACACGGCGCGCGCGCTCAACGACCGGGGACGGGCCGCAGCGGTGTCGCCCACAATGCGCTCGTGGGGCGCCTACGTCGCCGGCGAGATCGAGAGCCGCGTCGGCCACGGCGACGCGGCCGAGCGGCATTACGTCCGCGCCATCGACCTGGCCCGCACCTCGGGAGCGACCTTCCTCATCGGCGTCGCGACCGTCGGGCTGCAGTCAGTACGGGCCGCCGCGGGCCGCGACCAGGAAGCGCTGGCCGGATACCGCGACGTCATCGCCTACTTCGCCCGCAACGGCAACTGGACCCACCTCTGGACCACCCTGCGCAACCTTGCCGACCTGCTGCGCCGGCTCGGCGACGAAGCACCGGCGGCTCTGATCGACGCGGCCGCCGACCGGGCTCCCGACGCACCGGCCGTTGAGGGCGGGTGGTGGGGGTGTGCGGAGACCCCCCGTGACGGTGCGGAGGTCCTGCCGGCACACGTGGAGGTCCGTACCGCCTGCGACGGCCCGCCCACCGGCGGGGACCGCTCCCACCGGTCCGGGGCCGCCATGCCCACCACGGTGTCCCCGAGCGGGCTGATGTCCCCGGCTCCTCCGGGTACGGGCCGGGATTCGACGACGCCGGCCCCCTGCCGGGCGGCAGCCCTGGATGCCGCCCGGGAGGCGATCGCGCGGCACCTCACCTGCGGATGACACCTGCCCAGGCCACCGGGGCTCCAGTGGCCGGCGCCCGCGGTCACGGCTGCTCGACGAACGACTCGTCGCCGACCCAGGCCGTGAAGCGCTCCGCGCCCATGACTGCGATGAGCTCGCCCGTCTGCGTCTCCTGCGCCGCCAGGGCACGGACCTTGCGGGCCGCCGTGTTCTCGTCCAGCACCAGGTCGACCGCCAGCAGCTCGGCGGGCGTCATGACCGGCAGCCCCGCAGGAAAGATGCCCAGGCTCTTGTTGAGGGCACTCCAGCGCGGTGCCCGCCGCGCTGCGAACGTCGCGTACAGCAGCCGCGCGCTGTCCGGCGCCGCGCGGTGGAACGCCGCGGTGGCCCAGGCCGAGACCGCCCGGTGGTCGGGGTGCCCGGTGATGCCGTCCGGGCCGAAGGTGAGAACCGTGTCCGGTCGCACCCGGGCGATCGTGGCGGACAGCTCCGCGACCGCGTCGGACGCGCGGACGTCCCCGCACCGCCCGTCACGGTGGCCGAGCCAGTGGTGCTCCGTGACGCCCAGGACCTCCAGACACCGTGCCAGCTCGCCGGTACGCGCAGCGGCCAGTCGCTCGGGCGGCCACTCGTCGGGACGAGCCGTGCCGAGCTCGCCGCGGGTCGCAGTCACGCACACCACCCGTGATCCGCTGTCACGGGCCAGCGCCATCACACCGCCGGACAGATAGGCTTCGTCGTCCGGGTGCGCCCAGATGCCGAGGATGGTGCCCAGAGCGGGGACTGCGGACGCCTGGGTCACCCGGGTCGTGGATGTGGTCATGCCCGTACCGCCTTACCGAGAATGCCGAGGCCGCCGAGCGCGGCGGCACAGCAGACGACGGCGACCGTCCAGAGCCGGTCGGCGCCTATGCCCTCGACCACCATGCCGCCGAACAGCGCACCCGCCGCCACCCCGAGCTGGATGGCGCAGCTGTTCAGGGCGAGCAGCAGGGGCGCCGCCACGCCCGTGCCGGGGCGGCCGGGAATCCTGGCCGCCGCCCCCAGGCCGATCAGACGGTGCTGTTGTGCGGGAACGAACCCCCAGGCCGCGACGCCCCACGCGACCATGACCGCGAGCGCGCCGCCCGCCGTTGTCGCCAGGTGCGGCAGCGCCGTGAAACCCGCGGCCAGCCCGACCACAGCCAGCACGCCCACCCGGTGCGGCCCCCTCCGGTCGGCCGCGGTCCCGCCCCACCAGGTGCCCGCCATGCCGCCGACGCCGAACGCCGCACCGAACAGGCCGATCCAGGGGTACCCGGCACCGGTGGCCACCAGGAGCGGCAGATAGGTGTACATGCTGAATGAGGCGGTCATCACCAGGAGTGTCACGCCGAGCACTCCGAGGACGGCCGGGGAACGCGCCGGCCGCAACCGTTCGCGCAGCGCGTCGCGGACCGGTGGGGCCGACCACCTGGCGTCGGTGAGCAGCAGAGCAGCGACGGTCGCCCCCGCGAGCAGGGCGATCAGCCCGAAGGCCGCGCGCCACGACAGCGCAGACGCCAGCAGGCCGCCCAGCGGGGCGCTCACCACCATGGCGGCTGACGTGCCCGCCAGGATCATGCCCAGCGCCCGTCCTCGGTGGCTCGGGGGCACAGCGGCGACGGCGGCCGCCCCCGCCGCCGGCACATAGGCCGATGCGGCGAGCGCCGCCGGTATACGGGCCACGAGGAGCAGGGGAAACGTCGGCGCCAGCGCCGACAGCACGCTCACCACCCCGAACAGCGAGGCCGAGCCGATCAACACCTGCCGAGGTGGCCGCGGTCCGAGAAGCGCGCCGAGCGACACCGCCCCGATCGCGTACGACGCCGCGAACACTGTCACCGTCAGCCCGGCGGTGCCGACACCCACATGGAAGTCCTCGGCGATCCCGCCGAGGATGCCGGCCAGGACGAACATGTCGGTACCGACGGTGAACGTGCCCATGCCGAGAGCCACGACCGGGAGCCAGGCCGGGTCTGCGTCGGTCCGTCGAGTGGCCTGGTCCGGTTTCACTGTGCCGATCGTGTCGTCGCCCATCTCGTCCTCCCGGTGCGTCACGGCACGATCGTCGGAACACGGCCTCGCACCGCGGTAACGCAGTGCTGTCACGGGCAGGGGAGGACGGAAGGGCGCGCAGCCAAGGTCCTTCCCACCGGAGGCCCGGCAGTCGGTCGACGGGGGCGGATCATGCAGGCTGAACGCGTCGTCCGGGCGGGCCGGTCCGCCGACATGGCCGCCCCGTTTCGAGATCACGCTCGACCCCAGCCAGCAGATCCGCCGGCAACTGCGCTATTACCTGTTCCTGATCCCTTCAGGCGAAGCGTCGCCTATCAGGCGGCTGATGTGGAGCGGCAGCCAACTCGTTGGAGGTAGTCGTAGGCACCGTGACAGCATGCGGCCATGCGATCCGATGTCATGCTCCACCCTCTTGACCGGACTCTCCTCAAGGAATTGCTGCATGCGGCGGTTGAGGATGCCGATCCGCTCGAGGTGATGCCGCCGGTGGAGGGGCCGGGGGAGTGGACGCCGGAGCGGCGGTCGGCATTCGTGCAGTTTCACGAGTCGCGGTCGCTGGCGGCAGACCCCAAGGAGATCACCTTTGCGATCGTCGCTTCACGGCGGGTCGTGGGAGCAGCACGGCTGTGCCCCGTGGAGAAGCAGGCCGGGATGGCGGAAGCCGGGATGTGGGTCGGACGGTCCCACCGAGGCGTCGGCGTAGGCGGTGCCGTGCTGAAGCTCCTCTTGGACCAAGCCCGCGCGGAGGGGTTCACATCCGTGTATGTGAGCACGACGCCGCAGAACACAGCAGTGCAGGCTCTCATGGCCGGTATCGGTGTGGATCTGGTCCGTGACGGTGATGTACTCACCGCGTGCGTGGATCTCATGGCTGACGCTCAATAGCTGTTTGAGTGCCTTGCCTCGCCCTCCACGCGGGTCGCGGACCACACGATGATGCTGTGCCGGCCGGAGCTGGGGTCGCTTCCTCGGCTCCGGTCAGCGGGAATTCGGTGTGTCCGTCACGGCATCGAACTTCGCACTGCGTCAATCAGCGACACTGCGCGTGCGTCGTCAGGATCCTCGATGATGTGGTTCATCACGTAGCCGAACGCGATGCCGTGCTCGGGGTCGGCGAAGCCGAGTGAGCCGCCTCGGCCGGTGTGGCCGAAGGAGGTCGGGCCGATCATGGGGTTGGTCTCGGTGGGCAGCATGTATCCGGAGCTGAACCGGCTCGCAGACACCAACACCTTGTCCGGGCCGCTGACCTGTTCCTCGGTCGCCGATGCCAGGGTGTCCGGAGACAACAGGCGCGCGCCGTCCACTTCCCCGATCAGTGCGGCATACATGCGTGCCAGGCCGCGGGCGGTGCCGATGCCGTTGGACGCCGGGAGCTCGGCGGCCTGGACCTCGGGTGAGTTGAAATCCATCTCGGCGGGGTCGGTGACCTGGAAGGCCCTGTTGTTCAAGGAGTTCGGGTCGCGCTTGGCCGCGACCAGTTCGCGGAGTCCCTCGGGGATCGACTCCGCGGGCACGGTGGTGAGATCGGCCTCGGGCCGCCGGTACACCATGCGGCTGACCCGGTCGCGTTGGTTCGCCGGCAATCCGATGTAGAAGTCCAGTCCCAGCGGACCGGCGATTTCGGCGGCGAAGAAGCGGCCCGGTGTGCGGCGGGAAACCCGGTGGATCACCTCCCCGATCAGCCAGCCGAGGGTCCGGCCGTGATATCCGTGGGCGGTTCCCGGCGTCCACAGCGGACGTTGAGCGGCGAGCGCGGCCACCATCGGTTGCCAGGCCAGCGCATCGGCCAGTGGCACCGGTTGGTCCAGTGCGACCAAGCCGGCCTGGTGGGACAGCAGCCGACGCACCGGGATCTCCGCCTTGCCGTTGGCGGCGAACTCCGGCCAGTACGTGGCCACCGGGGCGTCCAGGTCGAGCGCACCTCGCTGGGCCAGCAGATGCGCTGCGGTGGCGGTCGCCCCCTTGGTCGCCGAGTAGACCAGTTGCAGGGTGTCCCGCTTCCACGGGCGACCGGTGTCGGGGTCTGCCGTTCCACCCCACAGGTCCACCACCGGCCGGCCCTCCCGGTACACGCACACCGCCGCGCCGATGTCCCCGTGCTGATCGAAGTTCGCCGCGAACGCCTCGCGCACCGACTCGAACCCGGGCGCGACCTCACCGTTGATCGTCGTCATGCCGCCCCATCCTTGTCAGGGCCTGTCCGGCGGATCAGGCCCTTGCTCGGTTACCTGCTTTCCAGGGACTCGTTTCACGGGCGACGCGTTGCCTTCACAGACACCGTGTCGACGTATGCCGTCATGCGATTCTCCGCAGATGAGTACAGCGAGAGGCGGACGTGGGCCGTGCCTGTCGGTGCCGTACCCAGGGCCTGAACGCCGAACCAGTGCTGCTGCGGCGCGCTGTGTTCGCGCCCGATCGCGTGCCGCCAGGACTGTTCCACTCCGGTGAGGGTGAAGGAGCGCAGTCGGCGGTTGTCGCGGATGTCGATGACGTTGAAGACGGCGTTCTCCCCGGAGACCGTCGTGTAGGCCGTGGGCCTGCCGTCCTCCGTGCCCACCACGGCGTCGATGACCGCGGACGTGTACTGCTGCACGCCGAGATCGGTCGGGGGCCCGAACCAGGTCCGGTCCAGCGGGGATGCGCCGGTGTTCCGGTCAGCGGCGCCGGATCGGGCCGGGAGGAACAGCGAGGTCATGGCGAGCAGGAGAGCGAGGAACAGGCGGGGCAGTTGTCGGGTCACGGCGGTCACAGCCTCCTCGGATTATGTGACGCTGTCCAGTAATTCGACGTCCTGGTGAGCCGAAGGATCAGTCTTTGATGCGCAATTACCCTTGACTGCTTGTGCAGTTCTCGTAGAGCCTCCGATTATTCCAGTGAGTGCGACATGTCACGGGGGTTGTCGGTGCTTGAACCACACGCGGCCGGAGTGGACTTGGCGCGATTGCGCCGGCTCAACCTCTTCGGGGTGCTCCAGGCACTCCGTGGCTCTGCCGAGCCCGTGACTCTGACCGAACTCGCCGCTCTCACCGGCCTGTCCCGCGCCTCGGTGGACGACCTGACCGGCGAACTGACCGGCCAGGGCTGGGCAGTCGAGGTCTCGCCGGCGCCCGGCTCGGTCGGACGGCCGGCCCGGCGCTACCGGTTCCGTGCCGAGATCGGTCATGTGCTGGGCATCGACATCGGCGCCCACACCGTCCTGGTTTCACTCGCCGACCTCGGCGGTACGGTACTCACCTCCGCCCGACGACCGGTCCCGCCCGGCATCGGGCGCGCCGACCGCCTCAAGGCGGTCGACGACGTCGTCGACCGCTGTCTGGCGGACGCCGGCGTGGACACCTCCCAGATCTGGGTGATCGCGATCGGCACCACCGGCGTCGTCGGGCCGGACGGAGAGGTCACAGTGGCCTGGGCGGCCGCCGACTGGACCGGCGTGCCCCTGGCCGAGCATCTGCGCGACCGCTGCATGGGGGCCGTCCTGGTCGACAACGACACCCGGCTCGCCGCGCTGGCCGAACAGCATCTCGGCGCCGCCCGCTCCGCACAGGACGTCATCTACCTGCACGCCGGGCTGCACACCAGCGCCGCGCTCATCGTCGCCGGGAGGGTACACCGGGGCTCCGGCGGCGCAGCAGGCGAGATCGGTACCTTTCCCGTCATCCCGTGGGCCACCGCGGCCGAGCGCCTGGCCCAATGTCCGGTCATCCCGCCGGACATGCCTGTGCGCGACGCCGCCGCCCACGTACTGAGCGCGGCCCGCGAAGGTGACACCACCGCGATGAAGGCCGTGAACCGGTACGCCAACGACCTGGCCCTCGGCCTGGCCGCCATGATCCTCACCGTCGACCCCGAACTCGTCGTCCTCGGCGGCGGCCTCGTCCACTCCGCCGACGTCCTGCTCCCTCGACTCCGCGACCATTTGGAGCCGTTGTGCCTACGGCTACCCGACCTGAGCCCCTCGCCGCTCGGGGACGACCGCGTCGCCCTCGGCGCCATCCGCCGAGCCATCGACCACGTTGAAACGACCTATCTCGCGCACAACACGCGTCCGTCTCCGCGCACTTGAACCGAGCCACGCAGCACCACCGCAACCGCAACGCCGTCGCCGGACAGCTCGCACTCCCCGCCCGCTCTGCGAAAGGCGAAGAATCGTGATGAGCTCGCTGCACGCGCCGTCCCCCTCGTACCGACCCCCGGTCACCGTCGCCGTCGTCGGCGCCGGCAACCGCGGCGGCATCTACGCCGACTGGATCAAGGCCCACCCCGACAAGGCCCGCCTCGTGGCCGTGGCCGACCCGCGGCCGACTGCCCGAGCCGCGATCGGCGCGCCCCGGACCTTCGAGGACTGGCGCCCGCTGGCCGAGGAGCGGATCGCCGACGCCGTCATCGTCGCCACTCGGGACTCCGACCATGTCGAGCCCCTCCTCGCCCTGGCCGAGGCCGGATACGCGATCCTGGCAGAGAAGCCGCTCGCCCCCACCGAGGACGAGACCCGCGCCATCGTCGACGGTGTGGAAAAGGCGGGTGTCCTGTTCGCCGCCTGCCACGTCATGCGCTACACGCCGTACACCGATCTGGTGCGGCGGGTCCTCGCCTCCGGGGTGCTGGGCGACCTCGTCACGCTCGACCTCCTGGAGCCGGTCGGCTGGTGGCACTACGCGCACAGCTACGTCCGCGGCCCCTGGAGCCGTGAGTGCGACTCCTCGCCCATGCTGCTCGCCAAGTCGTGCCACGACCTGGACTGGATCGCCTACGTCACCGGGCAGCGCATCGAGCAGGTGGCCAGTTTCGGCGGGCTCAAGCACTTCCGCCCCGAGCATGCGCCGGCAGGTTCTGCCGACCGCTGTCTGGACTGCGCCGTCGAGCCGGACTGCCCGTACTCCGCGCCCCGCCTCTACCTGCCCACTCTGCAGGAACGCGGCCCAGTATGGCCGGTCACGCATGTCACCGATGCCACCGAGGAGTCCGCCCTGCTGGCCGCGCTGCGCGAGGGCCCGTACGGGAAGTGCGTGTACCGCTGCGAGAACGACGTGGTCGACCACCAGGTGCTCGCCATGCGGCTGTCCGGCGGCGTCACGGCCACCTTCACCGTGGTCGCGTTCACCGAACAGACCCACCGTCAGACCCGGATCCACGGCTCGCACGGCTGGCTGCGCGGCGACGGCGAGCAGGTCACCGTCCAGGACTTTTGCACCGGCGAGACCACCGTCCACACGGTGGAGGCGGGCGGCGCCACCACCGCGGACGGACACGGCGGCGGCGACGCGGCACTGATGGAGGCGTTCGTACAGGCCGTCGCCACGGGTGAGGCCGCCGCCATCCGGTCCGGTACCGCCGCTTCGATCGGCAGCCACTTGGCCGCCTTCGCCGCCGAACGTGCTCGCTGCACCGGCACCGTAGAGACGGTACCGGCGCGCTGACCGTTCCCGATACCGCACGTGCTCCGCCGCTCCCGGGCCTCCTGCTGACTCCGCATCAGGCGGCGGGTACCGCCGAGTGCCGACTGCGGCTCGGCGAGAGCGCCGTCGGCGAGGTCCTGCGCCTCCTGAGCGGAGAGCCACCCCGGCACGCCGTGGGGCCGGACGCCCCGGCCCGCGTACTGTGATCACTACGCGTGCCTGCCTGACGGTGCTTGCCGACCGGGCCGAGTGGGACAACCCGGGGAGTCAGCCCACCTCCCGTGGACCGGGTCATCGTGCACTCTGCCAGCGAGTGACCAGTCGCCCCCTGCTCACCGAGCACGGCTCCGCATTCGAGGAGGTGGACCTGCCCCGAGCACGTCGAGCCGGCTACTCGGCGTCCCTACGGCACACGGGTTTCCTGGTTGCCGACGAGGGCGTCGTGGACGGCCCAGCCCATGTCACCGGCGCACCAGCTGATGTTGGAGAGAACGGCGACGTCCAGGTCCTGCTGCGGATAGTGGTAGAGACGGGCACTGACGCCGTCCTCCTCGCCTGTGTGGCCCCAGCGGACGACGGTCCCTTCGTCGTCGAGGATGTGGGTGAGGCCGAAGCCGTACATCCACCGGTAGCCGCGGACCTTCTCTTCACGCTCGTCGACCTGAGGGGTCAGGGCCAAGCGCGTGGTCTCCTCGTTCAGCAGCCGTCCGTGGCGCAGCGCATGGGCGAAGGCCGTCAGGTCGGCGGCGGTGCACGTAGCCCCTCCGTCGGCAGCGGCACGGGGGGTGGTCGCGTAGTGATTGGTCCGGTACGGCGTCGCGCTGTCAGCTGTGGCGAGATACCCCTCGGCGATGTCCGGCCCCAGGTCGTCCAGGGCCGGGAATCCGGACGCGCTCATTCCGGCGCGGGCGAAGACGTCGTCCACGATGACCTCTTCGAAAGAGCGGCCGGTCACCGATTCGATCAGCAGGCCGAGCATGATGTACCCGGCGCCGTTGTAGAGATAACGCTCCCCGGGCGCGAAGTGGGGCTGCTTGTCGGCGAACAGCGGCAGGTAGTCCTTGTTGTCCCGCAGGAGGTAGAGCGGCTGGGAGGACGTCAGGGCCGCCCATTCGGCCTCCCAGTCGTCGCTGCCCTCCTCGAACCAGTCGCCGATGCCCGCCGTCATCGTCAGGGCGTGGTGGACCGTCACACGCGGATCGAGCTCCGGCACATGGTCCTTCACGAAGTCCACCAGTGCGTCGCCCAGGCGAACCTGCTGCCGCTCGACGAGTTGGAGGACGGCCACTGCTGTGAACATCTTGGACACCGACGCCACCCTGAAGCGTGTGTCGTGTGTGTTGGGTATGGACCACCGGCGTGAGGCCATCCCGAACACCCGGGTGAACACAGGTTGCCCGTGGCGCGTGACACGGACCGTGCCGGAGAAGCCCGTCCTTTCCGCCACCCTGGAGACAGCCTCCTCCAGATCGATGCCGTCAGTCCTCGTCACGTTCGTCACCGCAGACCCCTCGCAGAGATGGTTGACCAGCCAACAGCCCATCATGGTCATAGTCGTCCGCTCGCCGGCAACCGCTTTCTCGACCGCCCCGACCGCCCCGAATGCCGAGGCAGGCGAACAGCCCGGGTGCTGTGGCCGTTTGCGTCGGCCCACGGCCAAGTCCAGCGCCCGGAGGCGCCCCGGATGGGCCTGGCCCTCTGTGAAGACGCCGGCGCGCGCCGATGCGGGCTTGCCTGAACAGCCATGCAGCCGACGCGCACCCGTCAGTCGGTCGGTCAGCACACCAAGCCGTCGATGAAGGCTGCTCGGATCGAGTGAGTGCCGCATCAGCCATGTTCGCCCTGGTCACAACCCCGCGGTTTGACCAACGAGCGCCGCGACGGGCTTCACCCGGCACACGTCCCCGGTGTCAGGCGCCGGGAGGCCGGAAGTCCACCTGCGTGCGGGCCGCCGCATCGATGTCAGCCACGCTCAACAGCGGGACGGCTGTGGACAGCACGGTGCCCGTGGCCCGGACCGCCATCACCGTGGCAGCCATGGTGACCTCGTCCGGTAGATCGATCACCGCATACAAGTCTCGTTCCCCCAACGCGAAGTACATCCACTCCAGCGTGCCTCCGCAGGATGTGAGGACCTGCTCCACCGCCGCTTTGCGGCCCGAGCCGCCCTCGGCGAGCAAGCCCTTCATTCCCTCGGCTGTGTAGGTGGCCTGGACGAGGTACTTCGGCATGCTCTTCCCTTTCTGCATCACGGGCTATGCCGTTCAGCTTGGGGCAAGGGGGACGGTGGCGCCATGTGGGAGCGGCGGAGGGAAGGCTGTTCCCCCGAGCGGACGGGTGCCGTGCAGCCGAGTCGATCCTCGAGCGACCAGAAGCGGTCGAGCAGTCGCAGGAAGCGTTCTCGGTGCTGAGCCGGCTCCGAGAGGTCGAGGGCGCGCGTTGGCGTGCCGGGCTTCGGGGATCAGGTGCAGCCCGGAACCGGGGATGCGGTCGGCGAGCAGGGGTGCCGGGCTGGTCTGCGAGCCGGCGGGGGGCATCAGCTCCCGCAGGGCCTGTCGCGCGGCTCCCGGCTGGGCCTGGGCCAGGGTCTGGCGGACGTCGTTGCTGCGTTCGATGCGATCAGGCGCCGTGGAGGCCCCACTCGTCGAGGCCGCTGTAGACGTGGGCTTCGAGGCACTGAGGGGCGTCGAGGCCGACGGCTTCCCCGCGGTAGAGGGCGATCAGCGAGTCCTCGCCCCGCCACCAGGTGTCGGTCAGGCCCTGCACTTCAGGTACCGGCTCGTAACTGCCGAGGTCCAGGGACTCGACAGCCTTGCCGGTGATCTTCGTGACGGTCTTGGCCCAGCGTCCCGCATGGGCGGCCGGCGCCAAGGATTCCACCCATCCGTCTGTGCTGGCATGCAGAGGTGTCCAGCGGTGAGCACTGATCCCGAACGCGCCCTCGGGGCCGATCATGAAGCCGTAAGCCATGGACACCCGGCAGTTCCCGGCAGAGAACCACCAGCCCTCCACGGCCGAGCCCTCAGGGCAGTCGGCGTCCAGGATGCGCGGGCCGCCCTCGTAGAACGGGGCCGGCGGCAGGGCGAGACCGCCCCAACGGTCCTGGAAGACCGCGGCCCGGTCGATCTCCGCAGTGGGGATCCCGCGCCCGGTCCACGCGTCGCGGTGGTCCCGGATGCCCTGTCGGGGAACACGGATGCCGTCCACCTCAACGAACCTCTGCGCCCTGCGGCTCAGGCCGGCAGGCGCGACCGGGATCGGCGATACGGATACGCCGGTCATCACCGCTGCTCGCTGCCGCGGGAGTGGAACACGGCCGTCGCCATCTCCCGCACGCGAGCCGTGTGGTTCATCGGCAGCTCAGGGTGGTGGGCCTTACTGCACGAGCAGGTGAAGCCGGGATCGCTGGTCATGGTGCTGGAGCCCAGCGACGGGCTCAGGCACCGCTTCAGCGGGAGCCCCTCCTGCCCGCTGCGCTGCGGGCATCTCCAGCGCCAATCGGGGCCAACAGGAACGCCTCAAGGCCAGGTAGCAGGGCTCAGTGACAGCGGGTTGCCTGGTGCCCCCACGTGTCCGGCGTGCACAATAAATCGAACACGTGTTTTACTGCGGGCATGGCGCGATCGACGTTTCCCGATGACTTGATGCAGGTCCAGCGCGAGTGGGACCGCGTATACCGGGCGCTCGCCGCCCCGCGCCCGTACGGCACGGCGGAGCTGCGCCGGCGTCTGCTGCGGCTGTCGGCGCGGATCTTCACCGACCCGCATCTGGGCACGAACCGGCCGAGCACCGGGTGGGCGGAGCTGCGCCACCAGGCGCGCGTCGAGGATCGGGAGGCGGGCGGGCATGGATGACCTCTCCGACCGGCAGGTGCGCATCCTGCGCTGGATGCGGTCCTACGTGGCCGTGCCTGGCGAGGCGCCGTTGCTGCGGGAGATCGGTGCCGGCGTCGGTCTGTCGTCGCCCTCCAGCATGCTGTGCCGGCTGGAGGCTTTGGGCGCCTCAGGCGACGGCTGAGCCGGCCGCGTTGTGCCGCACCGTCATGGTGCCTCCTCGGCGTTCCGATACGCCGGCCGAGGCCACCAGAGCACGTGGCGGTGTACAGGGCCAGGGCCGAGGCGGAGTTGGATGAGGAGCAGGGCAGGCGCGCCTCGGGGTTCAGAGCTGTGGTGGGTGGGTGATGAGCCAGTGACGTGCGATCTGTTCCCGTGTGGCGACCCATGCACCGCCGCGTTGCGCGACATGTTGCAGGAAACCCTCGAGTGCGCGGATGCGGCCGGGCCTACCGATGATCCTGCAGTGCATGCCCACGCTCATCATGCGCGCGCGGTCGGCGCCTTCGGCATGGAGTGTGTCAAACGTGTCGACAAGATAGGTGAGCATGTCGTCGGCGGTGGTGAAGCCGTGGACGATCAGGAACTTGAAGTCGTTCACGTCGAGGCTGTACGGCACCACGAGGTGCGGCCGCCCCGCCGCCTCGACGTAGAACGGCAGGTCGTCGGAGTAGTCGTCGGAGTCGTAGAGGAAGCCGCCCTCCTCGACGACGAGGCGCCGTGTGCGGGGGCTGGTCCGGCCGGTGTACCAGCCCACGGGCCGGCGCCCGACGAGCCGCTCGATCGTCGCGATCGAGCGCGTGATGTCATCGCGTTCCGTGTCCTCGGGCACGTGGCGGTAGTCGATCCAGCGCCAGCCGTGGCTTGCCACTTCCCAGCCGGCGGCTCCCATCGCTCGCGCCGCTTGCGGATTGCGTTCGAGCGCCTGCCCAACGGCGTAGACGGTGAGGGGCAAGCCGTGTGCCGCGAGCGTGCGATGGATACGCCAAAAGCCGGCGCGCGAACCGTATGCGAACATCGACTCGACGTTCAGTTCACGTTCGCCCACCACGGGCGGCGCGCCGACGAGTTCGTGGAGGAAGCCTTCGGACGCGGGGTCACCGTCGAGGACGTTCCGCTCGCCGCCCTCCTCATAGTTGAGGACAAGGCTGACAGCGACGCTGGCGCCGCCGGGCCAGGCGGCATGCGGCGGTTGGGCGCCGTATCCGACGAGGTCCCGCTGATGCTCGGACACGGGCCGCACACTATCTCCGATCGGTCGCCGCATCAGTCAGGCGGAGCCGGCTGTCACCTCTGAGGACCTACGCTCCTGCTCCTCAGGTCACGTCCAGGCGCGAGGACTGTCAGCCGTACGCCGGCCGCCTCGGGGCTGTACCGGTGGTTTCGTCTGCTCCATGCTCCAACCGGGGCGCCCTCCTGGCCGCCGCCGGCCCGACCGGTGTGCGGACGACGCCTCGGCCATCGATTCCGCCTTTCGCCGTCTTTCGCTGAGCGCGGTCGCATGACGGCACAAGAGGCAAGCGGCCCTGGCAGAGCCATGGACCGGTCTTCCTCGACCTTGCCGCCGCCCTCTGCCGCCACAAGCGACTCGCCCGCCTCACCGCATAGGGCAGGGTGCAGGCGATGCTGGTGAAGACGAGGAAGCGCTTGGCCTTGTCCTCGTAGCGTCGGTGGAGGCGGCGGTAGCCGGCGAGCCGAGCCATGACGATCGGCCGGTCCGAACGACGCACCCTCACCTCGGTCACGTGTGGTTTTCCGTCACGCCTGCACACCGATCAAGCCATCTGGTTGAACGCGTTTCTGGCACCTGCTAACTTTTCTTGGCAGGAGAAGGGAGTCCGTATGAACCTCTCTGATCTCACCGGAGACGAGTTGACGAAGGTGCTTGCGGCGCTGTCCAATCCGCACCGGCTGCGTGTCGTTGCGGCCGTGGCCAGGGAGCGCAATTACGTGAGCCGACTGGCTCGCGACCTCCGTATCAGCCGGGCCCTGCTTCAGGTGCACCTGCGCAAGCTGGAGAGCGCCGGTCTGGTCTCCTCCACGCTGGAGGTCTCGGAGGACGGCAAGGCGATGAAGTATTACGAAGTCGTGCCCTTCGCCTTGAACCTGACTCCAGGCAGCGTCATCGCGCTCGCCGAGACGATCACCATCGCCACCGACGAAGAGGCCGGCCAGGCCAAGGGGGAACGTTGAACCACATCTACGGTTTGGACGGCATCATTCTCACGCTGGGCGGTCTGCTGCTGCTCACGCCCGTGATCATCGTGGCCCTGCGCCAGCGTGGCAAGACACAGCGCGCCGAGGCCGTCCTCGCCCGCGAGCAGGAATACCACCGGCTCACCGAACTGGCCCTGACAACACAGGAACTGACGGACCAGAGGCTGTTGGAGATCTCGACACAGCTTGCCGACATGCGATCACGGGTCGAGTCGATGGAGCGCACCCTCAAGGACGTCGAGTAGCCGCGGCCGAGCACCGGAGTGCAGGAAGCGTTCCTGTCACCATCCGTGCTCTTGCCTTCCCAACCCAACCTGAGGAAGAACCATGTACTCGACGTGTGCCAGGAACACGACCGGACGTCTTCTCGTGATCACCGTGTCCGTCGCCCTCGCCGGCGCCGCACTCACGGCGTGTAACAGCCAGACCACAGTGGAAGAGTCGCAGTACCAGGTCAACGAGAAGGTGAAGTCTCTGCGCATCAAGACCGACGGCGGGAACGTCGAAGTGGTTGCCGCGAACAGCTCCGGCGTCAGCGTCACCGAGAGGTTCGAGTACACGGACGAGAAGCCGCGCACCGAACACTCCGTGCGCAACGGCGAGCTCTCGCTGAACGCTCTTGGCTGCACGGAGAGTGACACCAGCGAGTGCAGTGTCAACTACACCGTGGCGGTCCCGCGCGGCGTCATTTTGTCGGTGGAGACGGGCGGTGGCAACGTCCGGATCGCAGAGTCAGCTACGAAGAAGGTCTCCGCACACACAGGCGGCGGCAGCCTCGACGCCTCCTTCACCGCGGCGCCCGACCAGGTCGAGGCGGAGTCGGAGGGCGGCAACATCACGGTGCGGCTACCCGAAGGCGTCTACGCGGTGGATGCCAGGAGCGACGGCGGCGACCGTGAGGTGGGCATCGCCAGCGATCCGTCCTCCTCGCACAAGGTGAAGGCGTACACGGGTGGCGGAAACGTCACCGTCGTCACCGCCAACTGACGACCGCATGGCATCCTCCGCCTCCTCCACCGACGCTACGAGCGCAATGCCGAGTGTTTCCTCGCCTTCACCAGCATCGCCTGCACCCTCATGTGCTACCGCAACCTCACCATGTAGGACACGGTCTAAGTGGTGGGTCCCCCGGAGCGGTCGTAGCGTCGATACGGGGAGCAGCCGTTCGAACGGTGATCGGGACCCGGTCGTGACGCGCTGCGAGGTGTGGGGCGAACGCGCTGGGCGATCGGGCGTGCAGGGCGGTGGCCAGGTGGCTCGGGGAGAGACGGCTGGGATCAGACATGCAGAGACGAAAACTGAGGACCGCGGCCCTGATCTTCGCCGCGACGACACTCGCAGTAGGCCTTGTACCGGCAACCGCCTCGGCCGTGCCCTCGGTCGCGGCACAGCCCGGTGACCAGGTCGTGGTCGTGGACTGCTTCATGAAGGCTCAGGTGCGTCCGAGCGAGTTCCTGATCGCCTGCGGGGACGGCAACAGCGGGCTGACCGAACTCAAGTGGTCTTCGTGGGGGCCGACCTCCGCCGTGGCCACCGGGCTGAACGTGGTCAACGACTGCAAGCCCTACTGCGCCGCGGGCACGTTCCACTCGTACCCCGTGAACGTCAGGTTCGAGCACCCGGAGGCGTGGGCAAAGAACCCCGATCAACAGCGGTACGGACAGCTCCACCTCAGCTTCACCGGCAGCAGGCCCGAGCACCTCCCGCCCGAGGTGACGTTCAAGCTGTGGGACTGACGGACGGATGGGCCGTTTCGTATCGATGCGATCGCCTGGAAGTTCCAGACAGGATCGCAGTGGTACCACCCGCCCGCACGATGCAGCAGCGGCCCGCGAGGACCCATCCTCGCCAACACGCGGGCTCCTGCTGAGAGATGAGCAACAGAGTCCCCCTGTTATGGTGCGCCGATGGCATCGATCAAGCAGTTCCAGGTCACCTTCGACTGCGCGGAACCTGAGCGTCTCGCTCGCTTTTGGTGCGAGGTGTTGGGGTACGTCGTACCGCCGCCACCGGCGGGGTTCGCGACGTGGGACGAATTCGACCGGTCCCGGTCTCCTGAGGACCGGGGTTCATGGTTCGCCTGCAGTGATCCCTCAGGGGTGGGCCCGCGACTGTTCTTCCAGCGCGTTCCTGAAGGCAAGGTCGTCAAGAATCGGGTGCATCTTTGCGTGCGGGTCGGCACGGGGCTCGTGGGCGAAGAGCGCTTGGCAACGCTCGAAGCCGAGTGCGCACGCCTGATACCGCTCGGCGCGGTACGCGAGCGACTTCTGTATGACGGCCACGATTCCTGCATCGTCATGCAGGACATCGAGGGCAACGAATTCTGTCTCGACTGAGCGTTCTCCCAGTCAGCGAGGTGCGCAGCCGCCACGACGCAGCCCTGACCATCAGCGCCGCCGATCGCCGGGGCGAGGACGCTGGTCAGATCCGTGATCGCCTCCGGCGAAGGCTTGAAGCAGCGGTGGACGTTCTCCGGCTTCTTCTGCCGGGATTCGGCCCTTCTGCTTCTGCTCTTCGGTCCATCCGGGGCTGTCCGCGCGGCCGCCGCTGACCGCACCGGTGTGCGGGTGCTCGGTGCCCGGCCAGTCGGCCATCGGCTCCACGCTCCACGGCAGGGTCCGGCACAGCGCGGCCGGCTCAGCCGTCGCCTGATGCAGGCGGACCTGTGCGGCACGCAGGTCGTCCGGGGAACTCCGTCTCAACCATGGGGAACCTTCTCCTGCTCGAACTTCACGGTCAGCACGTCAGCCAGGCCCGGCGACGGGCCCGGCCGCGGCGCTCGACCGCGCCCAAAGCCTCCAGCCGCTGCAGCTGGTACAGCACGCTGGAGGGCGACGACAGGCCGACGCCCGCGGCGATCTCCCTAAGCGACGGCGCCTCGCCGTGCATGGCCACATCGGTGCGCATCCAGCGCAGGATGCGCACCTGCCGGTCGGTGAAGTCATCCATGACGCCCCGCCTCCCGGTTCTCGACGCGCACCTGGTGGCGTAGCTCCGCCCACCCGGTACTGGGTCGGCCTGTGCCCAGATGCGGATCACTGGAGGTGCATCAAGTCATCGGGGAACGTCGATCGCGCCATGCCCGCAGCAAAACATGTGTTCGATTTGCGGCGCATGCCGGACGCACCGAAACCCGACGCGCGTCTGTGACTGAGTGCTGGAGATGTCGGTTGAGCATCGGACCTGTCGGTGTGCATTCCGGGTTGGTTGGCAGGGTGGAGCTCGCGTGGACGGCCCCTGCTCCCGAGGGAGCAGGGGCCGGTGGTCATCGCATCCCCTGCCCTTCACTCTCGTGTGGGCCGGAAGTCCTGGCGAGGCCCCGAGGAGCACTCCGGTTTTTGAGCATGTTCAAATATGGGTTGGGCGGCAGACCTGCCGTCCGACTACGGGGGAGGGGCGTGTGGACATGGGGGCCGGAACCGTGAGGACGAGGGGCGGGGTCAGAAGCGGGTTCGTCACCGTGCTCCTCGCGGCCGTGGCAGTGCTCGCTTCGGGGTGTGCAGGGCCGGGCGCGGTCAACGTCGATCCGGACCGCCTGCCGGGGGTGTACCGCGACGACGAGACCGGCGCGGAGATCCGCCTGCACCCGGGCGGACGGTTCTCCGCCGTGGGTATCGCGAAGAGCGACGCCTATCACCGCGGAAGTGCCACCCGCGTCGACTTCGGCGGCACCTGGGATTCCACCCCCTCGAATTTCGTGTACCTGGAGCCCGACAAGATCGGAGGCCGCCGGGTCCTGGGCGACATCCAGCTCTGGACCGCAAGCCCCGAGAAGGTGTTTCTGCACCCGGACGTGGACGGACCGGTGACTCTGGAGCTCGTCAGGGTTCCAGGTAATGGACGACCCTCGACACCCCCTTCGGCGGGAGGCTGACATCCGACCTGATCGTCGGCTCCCTGGTGACCGCCGGCATGAAGCCGACTTCATCGACACCGGCTGACTCCAAGGCGGCCCGAGGCTGCCCACTCGCTTTCCCGGGTGTCGTCGCTCGGCACCCGGAACTGAGCATCGAAGTTGTCCACCAGGGAGGGACGAACTCGATGCGCTCAAGACCTTCACCGACGGCCCCTGCGAGGACGACGTCATCGACCACCAGCCCGCTCAATAGGCGCTCGGCACCCTCACGCTCCTGCGGCGGTGACCTGCCGCCGCACGGGCGCGTTGGTCAACACCTCGAGGGCGGCCCGCTGCCCGGCGGAGCGGCGACCGTGGACGCCGGCGAGCACGGCCTGCCTCCCTACCGGCAGAGCTGGAACGGCGCCGTGTACCTGCGCGAGCCGTTCGAGCTCGAGTCGCACGACCCCCTCTGGCACTACTGCCACCGGTCCCGGGTCTGCTGAACTCTCCTTCACGCGGTCTGTTGTTACCAAAGGCGCCTGACCTGCCGGAACCCACCTCAAGGAAGCTGGATCTCAAGGCGCCGGTGAGGCGGGATTTCAGGGCCGGGGTACGGGTACCGATCTTTCGACGCGTGCCGCACCCTCGAGCGTCCGGCGGGTGGTGGACGGACGGCTCCCGCGTGCCGGCCGGGAACTCCCCCCCGCTGGTCGGGATCGGTCTCTGTGCCCGGCGGTACGCGGCCGTGCTGCTCCAGGTCGGACGCCGTCATCGCAAGGTGGGCGTATTGTCCGCATATGAGTGATGTTTGGTGTGGCTGGTGCGGTGCGGCCCTGCCGGAGTCTGTGAGACACCGCCGCCGATACTGCGGTCCGGCGCATCGGCAGGCGGCCTGGCGGGCGCGGCGGCGGTTGCAGGCCGCGGCCGTGGCGCGGCAGGAGATGATGCTGGACGGCAAGGGGCTACTGGTTCAGTTGGAGCCGACCACTGCAGAGATGAATGGGTTTCCCTCGGCAGCGCCGGAGACTGGTTGTCATTGTGCTGCGGTGGCCGAGGTTCCGAAGCTGGCGGGGCAGCTGGTGCGTTCGGCGGTGCTGGCGGATCGGCAGGCCGGGGCGAGCTGGGCGCAGATCGGGGCTCGCTTTGCTATCAGCGGTGAGGCGGCCCGGGCTCGCTTCGGGCGGCCGCGGGGTCGTCGGCGGCCGCCCGCCGACACCGAACGGTGCGGAACCGGCTCCGCCTCGTTGCCCGTGCGGGCGTTGGTGGCGCGCCATTGATGGACACCGCAATGGCCGCTGTGATGCGGGAGAGCGGCGCGTTCGGGGGGCTGCTGTATGTGCTGCCGCCAAGGGGGAACGCCTTGTGGCTGGCGATGGTGGCGGGAGCTCCGCATGAGATCGCCGCTTCGTGGAGGCGGGTCGCGCTGACGGATCCGGTGCCGGTGGCGGACGCCGTACGCGAGCGGCGTCTGCTGTGGATCGGTGGTCAGGAGGAGATGGCGCGCCGATACCCGCGGGCGGCGCTCGTGCTGCCGTACGACTTCGCGCTGTCGGCCGCTCCGGTCGCTTCCAGTACCACGGTCCACGGCGGGCTGGTGCTGCTGTGGCCCGGGAGCCATTCACCGCAGCTGAGCCCCGACGAGCGTGACGCCATCGAGACGGGCTGCCGTCGCCTGGGCAGTCTCCTGCAACAGGCGGCGGACCGCGGCGAGCCGCTGCTGCCCTCCGATCGGCCACGGACCCTGCCCCCGCCCGCCGGGCGCACTGTCTCCCCCGCCGAGGCGACGGCGGTCGCGGCGTTCCTCGACCGCCTGCCCGGAGGGGCGTGCGCGCTGGACCTGAACGGACGCATCACCTTCATCACGCCCGCCGCGGCCGACCTCGTCGGTGCCGATCCGGCCGACCTGGTGGGTGCTCTGCCCTGGGAGGCGCTGCCGTGGATGGACGTTCCCCAGGTCGAGGACCGCTACCGGGCCGCCCTGGTCAGTCGCCAAGCCCAGGCCTTCACGGTCCTGCGCCCGCCGGATGTGTGGCTGTCCTTCGAGCTGTACCCGGATTCCTCCGGTATCAGTGTCCGCATCAGGGGCAGCAACCCTCCCAAGGACGCTCCTGTATCGCCGTCCGTACCGGCCGCGGGTCCCAGCCGCGCCACCGTGCTGTACCACCTGATGCATCTGGCGGCCACGCTCACCGAGGCTGCCGGCGTCAAGGACGTGGTCGAGCAGACCGCCGACCAGCTCCTGCCTGCTCTTGGGGCGCAGGGCATGGTGATGATGACCGCTGAGGACGGCCGCCTGAAGATCCTCGGCCACCAGGGGTACAGCGCCGCCCTTATGGAGAGCTTCGACGGGATCCCGCTGAGCCTGGACATTCCCGCCGTCACGGTGCTCACCACCGGTACCCCGAGCTTCTTCGCGAGCTTTGCCGAGCTCCAGCGGGCCTACCCGACCACCGTGCACGAGGACGGGATGGCGGCTTGGGCGTTTCTGCCGCTGATCGCCTCTGGCCGGCCCATCGGCTCTCTTCTCCTCGCCTACAACCGGCCCCACACCTTCCCGCCGGGCGAACGCGCCGTGCTCACCTCACTGGCCGGCCTGGTCGGCCAGGCCCTCGACCGAGCCCGTCTCTACGACACCCAGTACGAGGTCGCCCACCGTCTGCAGGCCGCTCTGCTCCCTCACACGCTGCCCCGCATCCCGGGCCTGCAGGTGGCTGCCCGCTATCTGCCGGCCGCCCGCGGCCTGGGTATCGGTGGCGACTTCTATGACCTCATCCGCCTCAGCGAGCACACCGCAGCCGCGACCATCGGCGACGTGCAAGGCCACAACGTGGACGCCGCCGCCCTCATGGGACAGGTCCGCACCGCCGTCCACGCCTACGCCACCGCGGGCGCACCACCCAACCACGTCCTGGCCGCCACCAACCGCCTCCTCATCGACCTCGACCCGGGCCTGTTCACCAGCTGCGTCTATACCCACCTCGACCTCGCCCGCAGGCGCGCCTGCCTCGCCACCGCCGGCCACCCCCCACCACTGCTACGCCACGCGGACGGACGCATCGAAGTCCTGCACGTGTCACCCGGCCTCCTGCTCGGCATCGACCCGGACGCCCGCTACCCGACGCTCGAATTCGCGCTGCCACCCGGCTGCGTGCTCGCCCTCTACACCGACGGGCTCGTCGAAGCCCCCGGAGTCGACCCCGACGACGCCACCGCCGCCCTCGCCGGACTCCTCGAACACACCGATCCCACCGACCTCGACGCCATGGCCGACACCCTCATCCGACACGCCCCCGCCCCCGGCGACGACATCGCCCTGCTCCTTCTCTGCCTCCAGCAGGCAAGCGATTGATGAGCACGCTGGCCCGACAGACGCCGCGGTCCGCCCGAGCCTGTGGCTGCGGTGGAGGCTTTCGGCCTGTGGGGCGCAAAATCACCGGTCTCCGGGCCGAGAGGGCGGAATGGCCCCGCGGCCGCGCGGCGTTCGGCGGCTCACCCCGGGGAATGCGACGGCATAGCAACGTGAGGTGTCTTCCTCGGCCTGGCCGTCTGCCTGATCACCCACCGCCACGTCCAACGCCTTTGTCAGGACCTCAGGCCCTTTCCGATGGAGCATCCTTCGAAGACGTGCCCCTCGGGTACCGGACGAAGAGGACGCCCTGGACCTCGCCGTCCGGTGCACTGTAGAAGTGCGGGACGTCGGCCGGCCAGTGGGCGTGGCCGCCGGGTCCGGCCGTCTGTGGCGCGTCCGGCAGGCCGATGACCGCCGTTCCGGAGAGCACCATCAGGCTCTCCGTGGTCAGCGGGACATGCGCGGCCGACTCCTGGGTCGCTCCCTCGGCGATGGTGACGCGGAAGACGTCGGTGGCCGCGCCCTCGTCCTCGTACCGCTCCAGGAGGACCGCGGTGACGGCGCTGCCGGAGACTCCGCCCGTGCCCGCCGCGATGCCGGGCGCCGGCTCGTCGAGAACGGCACTGAGCGGGCGGCCGAGCGCGGTGGTCAGGGCGTAGAGCGTTTCCAGGGTGGGGTTGCGCCGGCCCGTCTCGAGTTCCGAGAGCGTGCCCTTGCCGACGCCCGAGCGGCGCGACAGCTCCGACAGGGACAGGCCGTCGTCCTGCCGCAGCCGTTTCAGCCTGCGCCCCACTTCGTCGTTCAGACCCATCCGCCCGGTTCCGTCCGTTTCTGCGCCCACCGGCGCTTTGACGTGCCGCCACCTGCGTCCTTAGTGTTCCACAAACAGAACGATCTGTTTACGGAACGCTTGGAACCCGCTCTCCCGCCCCTCCGGAAGTGATGCCCGCATGTCCCCGCTCGCCCGCATACGCGCCACCGCACCGCCCTCGGCCGTAGCGGCCGGGCTCATCGCGGTCACCGTCGGCGTGACCAGTGCCGCCGCCCTCGTGTTCACCGCGGCGCGGGCCGCGGGGGCGGACGCGCGGGAGGTCTCTTCATGGATGCTGGCACTCGGCGTCGGAATCGCCGTGACCTGCGCGGGCCTGTCCCTGCGGTACAAGGCCCCGGTCGTCACCTCCTGGTCGACACCGGGAGCCGCGCTCCTCGCCACGAGCCTGAGCGGGGTGTCCATGGAGAAAGCCGTGGGCGCCTTCGTGTTCAGCGCCGTACTGATCCTGGTGAGCGGTCTGACGGGATGGTTCGCGCGGATCATGGGCCGGATCCCGGTGCCCCTTGTGTCGGCGCTGCTCGGCGGTGTGCTGCTCGAGTTCGGGACGGGGCTCTTCTCCCAGATGGGCGGCAGTTTCGCGATCGCGTTTCCGGTGTTCGTGCTGTATCTCCTCGCGCGTCGGCTGCTGCCCCGCTACGCGGTCCTCATCGCGCTCGGCGGCGGAGTCGTCGCCTCCGTCCTCACCGGGGGCTGGCATCTGGAACGGGTCCGACTGTCGCTCGCGCAGCCGGTGTTCACGGCTCCCGAGTTCGACTGGAAGGTGCTGATCAGCGTCGGCGTGCCGCTGTTCGTCGTCACCATGGCCTCGCAGAATCTGCCCGGGGTCGCGGTGCTGCGCGGGTCCGGCTACGAGGTGCCCGTCTCGCCCATCCTGACGTGGACGGGTGCCGTGCAGGCGGTGCTCGCGCCGTTCGGGGCGTTCGGCATCAACCTGGCGGCGATGACCGCCGCGATCTGCACCGGCGACGGGGCCCACCCCGACCGGCAGCGGCGCTACCTCGCGGCCGTGTGGGCGGGCGTCTTCTACCTGTGCGTCGGCCTGCTCGGCGCGACCGTCGCGTCGCTGCTCACCGCGATGCCTCACGCGCTCGTCCTGGCCGTCGCCGGGGTCGGCCTGCTCGCCACGATCGAGGCGTCCCTGGCCAGTGCCCTGTCGGAGCCCGCGTCCAGGGAGGCGGCCGTCGTCACCTTCCTCGCCACGGCCTCCGGTGTGACGCTGCTCGGCATCGGGTCAGCGTTCTGGGGGCTGCTCGCGGGCGTGCTCACCAGCGTCATCGCGTCGGTGGGACGGCGGCGCCGAGCCGCCGCATCCGCGCCCGCCCCGCATCAGGTCACGGCAGCCTCGCGCACACCTGAGCGAACCTCCGCGTGAACACCGACCACGCCGAGACCGCCGCGGCTTCGTCGGCCACGGCCTCGGCGTGCAGCCGGTCCCTGTCGAAGCCCTGCCTGGCCAGCCGCTCCCGGTCCCAACCGGCGATCCGCTCGGCCTCCGCCTCCGGGTGGAACTGCACACCCCAGGCCCGTGCCCCGACCCGGAACGCCTGATGGGGGCAGGCCGCGCTGGACGCCAACCAGGAGGCGCCCGGCGGGAGTTCGGTGATCGCGTCGACGTGCCGCTCGATCGCGGGAACCGTCGCGCCGAGCCCGTGCAGCAGCGGATCGTCGGCGGCTTCGGGGCGCAGCCGGATCTGTGTGCTGCCGAACTCGGGCTGTCCGTGACGTGCCCGTACGCTGCCGCCTGCGACCTGTGCGAGCAACTGGCCACCGAGGCAGATGCCGAGGACGGGCGTGCCGTCGCCCAGCGCCTGCCCGACGAGACGGCGAGTGGCCGGGAGCCAGGGCGCGCGCTCGTCGTCGTCCGGCAGGTAGCCGCCGCCGAGCACGAGGAGCGGCCTGCCGTCGAGCGCCTGGGGCAGGGCCTCGCCCTCGTAGGGACGCAGCACTTCGAGGCCGATTCCCGCCTCGCGCAGCCAGGTCCCGACCCGGCCGGGACCGCCGCTCCTGGTGTTCTGTACGACCATGGCGGTGGGCGGGCCCGGTGCGTGCGAGGGCGTCATCGCCTCAGCTCCCCTGCTCGGCATCTGCGTTCGCTGCGTTGATCGTGCCAGTGTTCCTCGCCGAGCGGGCAGGTGACGGTTCGGCCAGGGTGGGCCACGAAGCGCGTGCCGATGTAGGCGATGCCGGTTGCTGCTGTCGGTGAGGCGGCCGAGGATGACCAGGCCCGGGGAGTGCTCGCCGTCGCGGCAGAAGAAGGCGAGGTTGCCCCGGGGCGCGTAGTGGGCGCGGTCACCGGCCTTGGGCGTGACGGCCTCCGGGGCGCCGGAGGTGTCGAGCTTGCGCGGCGGGTCGCCGACCCGTTCCGTCCGGTGGAAATCCTTCAGCT
The DNA here is from genome assembly GCF_040613325.1 of Streptomyces sp. NPDC006283. Classification (NCBI taxonomy): domain Bacteria; kingdom Bacillati; phylum Actinomycetota; class Actinomycetes; order Kitasatosporales; family Streptomycetaceae; genus Streptomyces; species Streptomyces sp. NPDC006283. The sequence goes on from NZ_JBEXRZ010000002.1 coordinate 80,718, forward strand.
CCAGCGTGAGCGGCAGCAGAGCGGCGAAGTCACGCGCCGCGGCGCTGTCGTTCAAGGCTGCCTCGACGTGCCGGCCGTCGATCGTCAGGCGGATGCTCGTCACCGTGCTCCTGTCGGACGGGGCGCTCGGTGCGCTGGGCGGCGTGTTCGCCGCGGCCTCTTGGAGGGAGGACGACCTGCCCGGCGCACGCACCTGCTCGGGAGAGGTCGGCGATTGTCCGGGAGAGGTCGGCGATCCGCCGCCACGTCGGCCCGGACGGACAGGCGGCCGGGCAGCCCGTCTCCCTCGCGACTGCCGGAGACAGCGCACCGACTGAAGCCGGCTGGTCGACCGCCACGAGAACCGTTCCGTGCTTGCCCTGCTGGTGGGGGCACCTTGGAAATGAAGCCCGGGGCGGCCGGGCAACTCCGGGACTCGGGGCCTGCCCGTGTCCGGCCATGCGCGCCGCACAGGGCAGGTGTAGAGAGGAGGTGTGCCACAGCACCTCCTAGGTCCTCCCCGGTCGGCGCGAGCGGGATACGCGATGATGGCCTTCCCGATCGCGCTGATCGTGGCGATTCTCGTCGTCGACGTTCTTGCGCCGCCCGACATCCACCTGGGCCCATTGCTGGTCGCGGCCCCGGCGATCACCGCGTCGTTCGCCGGCCCCCGGCAGACGGGGCTGGTCGCCGCCCTCGCGGTGGTGGCTCAGACGGTCATCGCGGTGCTGCGCGAGCGGGACGAGTTGTTCTCGGCGAACCACCAGGCACAGATCGCGGCCTTGGTCCTGGTCGGATCGAGCCTCGTGATCTTCTGCGTGGTGCGGGAGCGCCGTGCCAGAGAGCTGACGCAAGTGAGATACGTCTCCGAGACCGCTCAGCGTGTCGTCCTGCGGCCGCTGCCCAAGCAGATCGGACCGCTGCGAGTCGCCTCCCTCTACCTTGCTGCCGAGGCCGAGGCCCAGATCGGCGGTGATCTGTACGCGGCAGCACGCACCAGCTCCGGCACCCGGCTGATCATCGGCGACGTGCGGGGCAAAGGCATGACCGCCGTCGGGGACGCCGCCCTGCTGCTCGGTGCGTTCCGCGCCGCCGCCCACCGCCAAGCGACTCTGACGGAACTGGTTACCTATCTCGACCGAAGCGTGTGCTGGGGCCTGACGGAACCCGGTGAATCGGACCGGACCGGAGAAACCTTCATCACCGCCGTCATTCTGGACATCTTCGATCATGACGGCAAGGTCGACCTGATCGACTGCGGGCACCCGCCGCCGGTTGTTCTGCGAAACGGCCGGCCCACGACGATCGATTCCCACCAGCCCGCGCCTCCGCTGGGCCTCGGTGAACTAGCGCACCCTCGCTACCACGTCGACTCGTTCACCTTCGAAGAGGGGGACCTACTGCTGCTCTACACGGACGGGGCCCTGGAAGCCAGGGACTCCACCGGCGCCTTCTATCCACTCACCGAGCGGATCGCCGGCTGGGCCGAGAGCAACCCCGATGCATTCCTCCGTCGCCTCCGGCGTGACCTGCTCGACCACGTCGGCGGACACCTGGGCGACGACGCCGCGATGATCGCGATCGAGCGCTCACTCCCATCTCAGGCGTGATGTCAGTGCTCGGCACCAGTAGTGCTCGCAGCCTGTGCGTCACCGCCGTTCAGAACGGCCAATACCACGAGCAGGAGCAGCAGCCCGCCCCTTCCCCCCTGCTGCTACAGCGGCAGGACCGCTGATGCGACGGGCGTGCGGCCGGACATCTCGGCTTGATTCCCGGAGGCGCGGCCGTGCGGCTGGCCAAGGGCCGGATCAACGCAGCGGCTCTCCGTCCAAGGAGGATGTCCAGGCCGACGCAGTCCAATTCCAGGTCCTGGCACGTGGCCCGGCGAACACCGCCCGGGTCGGCGCCGCGCGACGAGACAGATGAATGAGCCTGTCCAGTCCGTCGCCGGGTGGTGAGCCGGCGGCCGATGTGATCGCCGCCGGCGGTGACTCCGGGCTGGATCTGCACCAGGACGGCTCCGTCCTCAAGGAGTGCGCGCAGGCCGGTGCAGCGGCGTTGCCAGTCGAAGGGCCCCAACTCTTGCGGGTTCCGGTCCCGGGCGATCCCGGCTGGCTGCGCGGCTCGCCTGGCTGCTCGTTCGGAGTCGTTGCCGAGTCCGCCCGGCCGGCGGCGAGGGTTTCGGTGCTGACCTTCACCTCGTTGCCCGGATGGATTCTCATCGAGGTGCCGCAGAGGCCGGGTGGCTACTGCACCGTGGATGCCGTGCGACGGTTTGTGGCGAGGGTGATGACAGGGCCGATGGCCAGGATGACGGCGAGCGCCGCGAAGCCGTAGGTGAGGGTGGACAGGGCGGCGACCGCGGCGACGATGAGCGGACCGCCCGCATCGCCGAGTTCGCGGCCCAGTTCGGCCGATCCCATCGTTTGGCCGAGGCGTTCACGCGGTGTGGTGGCGGCGATCGCGGCGAAGCCGAGGGGTGTGATCAGCCCGGTTCCCGTGCCGATCAGGGTCGCGCCGGCCAGGATGCCGAGCAGGCCGGGCAGCATCGCGCATCCCAGGCCGACGGCGGTGATCGCGAGTCCAGAGGCCAGGCCGGTGCGCGTGGTGAGATGCCCGGTGTCGAGGGCCCGTCCGGCGAACGGCTGGACGATGGCTGCGGTGGCGGCGAGGACGGAGACGGCGGTACCAGTGGCGACGGTCCCGAGCCCGGCGGTGGCGCCGGAGACGGGCAGGAAACCGACGCCGACGGAGAGCGCGGCGGTCGCGGCGGCCAGGGCGGAGGTGGGAACGAGAAAAGAATGCGCGGTGAGCCGCCGGGCCAGATCCAGCACGGTCTGGCGCTTGCGGGGCAGAGGCGGCACAGCGGGTACGGCAACGGCAGCCCAGACGGCCACGGCCGCAGCCAGGATCGCCATGACGGCGAACAGGAGTCGCAGCCCGCCGGCCCAGACCAGGACGCCGCCGAGCAGTGGCCCAAGGGTGTAGCCGATGGACTTGTAAAAGCCGTAACTCCCGAACGCGCGACCGTGCTTGGCGGCCGGGTTGAACCGGGCTACCAGGGCGGAGGCCGAGGGGGAGAAGGCGGAGGCGGCGACTCCCTGCCCAAGACGGGCCGCCCACAGCCAGCCGGGACTGTCCGCGACGGCGTACAGCGCGGAGGCGGCGGCGAAGGCCACAAGTCCGCCGAGCAGGACGGGCCGGGCGCCGATGCGGTCGGCGAGGCTGCCGAATATGGGCTTGAGCAGTACTTCGGCGCCGTCGTAGAGGGCGAGCAGCCCGCCGAGGACAAGGAGCGAGGTGACGGCGTCTTCGGAGAAGCCGCCGAGGTTGGCGGCGATGCCGTGCGCGCCGAACGCGGTGGTGAACCCGGCCGCGTACAGCGGCCACATCGCCCCCTTCGGGGCCAAGACGCCTGTCTGGACGCTCACGCGCCATCCCCCTCGTGCTGGTGGAGTGCGGCGAAGACCCGCTCGGCGTAGTCCTCGCAGACCGACGCGCACTGCTTGAGCCGCTCGGTCGCCTCGGCGGCCTGCGGCGCGCCGAACACGTCCCGCGCTGTCAGGTCCCGATGCCAGCGCCGCAGCCGCTCCAGGCTCTGCTCCTCTTCTTCCAGTTCGGCCAGGGTGAACTTGGCGATACGGATCTCCTTGGCGATCTCCTCCTCGAACTTGCCGCAGTCCGCGAGGAACTCCGTCCAGTCCTCCGACCGGGCGGCGGTGAACAGCGCCTGGAAGCGGACCGCGTCTTCGGGACCACGCCCGGAGGCCTCCAACGTCACTGCCTGACCCCCGGCCCGCTCGGTCAGCTCCAGTGCCCGCCGCACACCGTCGGCGAAGATGGGCACGTCCGGCACCGCCCAGATCCCCTGGCCCAGCGAGAGGGCGCCGGCTTTGCGCAGTTCCCGCCACACCGCTACCCGGTGCCGTGACGGCTCGGCAGGCAGCTTGATCACCAGGACCAGCCACCGCGTTCCTGCATCCTTGATTGTCACATCCAAGAATGTAGCAAGCGTTACAAGTGATCGATGGCTCGTTCTTCGCGCTCGTCGCGTACGTCACCTTCGACGCCGTCCGCCCTGCTCGTGAACATCTCGTTGCCGGCTCGCGCCCGCCCGGCCGAGTCCGTCGACGCTGTCCGGGTGATGGAGGAGCGGTGGGTCGAGGGGGCCATGCACAGCATGGTTCGGTCTGCTTGAACAGCACCTGTTCCAGCCGAGTTGATCTATCCTGCCACGCGCGAACCATGCGAACAGGGGGCGGGAATGAAGCGGTCGGCAGGCAGACGCAAGTACCGGCACGGGCGGAGCGTGTGGACCACTCTCACCGGCTGGGGCATGGTGCTCAGCGCAGCAGGGGCGATCGGGTGCGTGCTGTGGGGCGTCGGACCGTACCCGCCGCTGTACGCCGAGACGGCGATGGCCGCACTGGCCTTGCTCTTCGCCGCCGCCTGGATCATCTCTTCGCGCCGGGCCCTTCGGCGGAAGTCGTACTGGCCGCGGCGTGGTCCCGCGAGCACCAGGCCCTTCCGCGACACCTCGGCCGACGACGGCGAGTACAGCGGCCGCGCGCTGGTGTGGTTCGTCGCGTTGCTGGTGCCGCTGGCCACCCTGGCCTGCTTCGCCATGGGGCTCATGGTCTCTCCGGAGTACGGACGGGAGACCGCTCGGCTGGACGCAGCCGGCTGGGGGGAGCATCCGGCGACCGTGGTCCGGCTCGCCGGGGATCCGGTCCGCGGGCAGGACCACTCCGACGAGCCGGTGTACTTCCAAACCGACCTCATCCTGTGGATCCCCTACGACAACGGGCCCCGCGAGGTGACCAAGCGCGCGATGACCACCCAGCACGTCCCGAAGGCGGGCACGACGATCCAGCTGTACTACGCGCCGGGTGACCCTCGCCCGGATTCACCGGTGCTGACCGACGGCCGCCGCCAACGGCCGGGCCTGGCCAACCTCAACTTCTACCTCCTCCTCGGACTCCTCCTGATCGTTCCACCGGCCGCGATCCTGAAGGGCGCCCTCGACTGGGACATGACGCCCCGGGTACGGCGGTTTCGACCCGTCGTCCACCTTCCGGCCCTTGGGATCCTCGTCCTCGGACTGCTCCTGCTGCTGCCGACCGCCCTGGGATGGGAGTCGGCCGGTCCAACCGCCTTCCTGTCCTGCGTCGCCCCTGGTGCCGCCCTGGCCTGGGTCTGGCGTACTGCCTGAAGATCCGGTGGAGAAGGCCGAACGAATACCCGCGTGCGTCAGCTGCACTGCTCCCAGCCATCACCCTCGGGACGGCGGTTCTGGCCTTGCGGAGTGAAGGTGAGGCTGTCGGCGAAGTCGCCGTCGCCACATCGCACGGCCAGCAGCAGCGGCTGCTCGTGGCTCGGCCAGTCCTGGAGTCCGGGGTCGGTGCCATTCCACAGGTGGAAGGCCACCATCGGCTGGGCAGGATCGCCGGTCACGTAGCCGAGAGTCTTGCCGTAGCGCGGGTTGTTGCCCCCGATCTGGATCGACGCGGGTCCGAAGGCTGCGGTGACGTCCGCCCACGACCGGTCGTAGTCGGCCCACCGGCCGGCTTCGTTCCGCAGTGCGGAGTACGCTTCCGCGTCAAGCACGCGGTCGGGCTTCAGCCAGCCCTCCCTGCGGGCGAACTCGGCGTAGACGGACGATGCGCCGAGGCTGTGCTCGGACGGGAAGTAGCGGGCGAACGCACCCCGTACCCCGGTCGAACTCCACGCCCCCTGTCGCTCCCAGCGGCCCTTCTGCTGCTCCCACACCTCGAGCCTGCGCTCCAGGACGAGGAGATGTCCGATCAGGAACCACATGCTCGTCTCGAGTTCCCCGTAGACGCCCACCCTGCGGAGGGCGAGGTTCAGTTCGTTTACGAGATACTCGTGCATGTCCTCGGATGACGCGAGGGCCCGATCGGTGACCATCCCGACAGTGTCGCGCACAGCATCGAACCAAGGCGTTTCACAGCGAACCCAGTCCTTCAAGCTTCCTTGTCAGCGAACCTGGTCGCTCTTCGGCCCGATGCCTTTGATCCTGGTCGGAGTTCCCTCCGGGGCGAACGAGTGGTGGAAGGTGAAGGCGTGCGGCGCGGAGCCGTGGTCGTGGAGGTGTTCCAGCCTGGACACCCCGTCCTGCCAGGTGGGTATCACGCCGTCGGAGACCCACCAGAACACGTAACTCGGGTGTCCTGTCCTCTCGAACCAGTCGTAACGCCTGTTCAGCGCCTCACGATGCAGACCGGTGTAGATGGCGTCGAAGGCGGGGCGCAGATCGGTCCAGAGTGACAGGGTCGCGGCCAGGGCGGTGGTTTCCACCGTACGGCCCTTGCCGTACCACGTCGGTACGGCGAACTCTCCCCATGCACCCCAGTCCGCGTCGAAGAGCGCGCCCCGGTCACCGTCTGCCGATTCAGCACGCGCGAGGTACCCGGGGTGCTGACTGATCTTCCGGTAGACGGCCGCACCAATGTCGTAGAACTCGCGCGTGCGAGGTGCGGGATCGGCGAGAGGTGACTTCAAAACGCCGAATGTGTACAGAGCAAGTTGGGGCATGCGTCTCTCCTGGTTGGGGGTGTCTGGTGTGGACCCGGTTCGGTGGCTTACGCATGGGGGCGAGGGTTCGTGGGGCCTGACCGACTCGTCCCGTCGCGGGTGGCTCAGCCTTCAGGAACTCCTGTGCGACCGTGGGTGATCGCCGAAGACCAGGTGAAGGTAGCTGCCTCTGCGGGGCCATGTCGAAGTTGCGTTTTCGCTGTCCAAGTGGCCTCTTGCACCGGTCATTGCGGGGGCTGGGGCGGTGACGGGCGGGGCGGACTGCGGGGCACCAGTGATCCACTTCGGCCGATCGGTTCGCCCGCCATGCCCGTCCCCGCCCCCTGTCCGATAGCCCCGAGTGCCGCCAACGCCTGCGGCTGGCTTCCGGCTGAAGGCCGCCTGGGTGCTGGGCCTGTACGCCCGCACCTGGTAGGGCGAACAGCTCGGCGATGACAAGTACGTGATCAGCGCGGACGAGAAGACCTCCATCCCGGTCCGGTGCCGCTGCCACCCCACCCTCGCCCCCGGCAAGGCCAGGGCGATGCGCGTCAACGACACCGACCACTAGGGGTGCAGAGGGAGCCGCCCAAAGGGGTGTGCCTGGAAGGTACTTGAAGCCACAACGGACCACTCGGGCGTACCCTGCCGTCTCGGCAGCGGGGGAGTGGCCGGATGCACGTCGGTATCGGGATCGCCGGCGGGTGCCGGTGCATGGGCGTCGAGCACGATGCGGAGGCGGTCGACGCCGGGTTCGTGGGCGATCGCGTCGCCGGGCAGTTGGAAGTGGACCGCGAGCCGCGCACCCGTCCCGTAGGCGTCCAGTCCGGCACGGCAGTACGCCACCATCCCGTCGGGCAGAGCATCGAGTCGCACCCATTCCATCGCGTCGCAGAGGTCCGGCTCTGCGATGCGAGGCTCGCCCTGCCACCGTCGGACCTCGAAGAAGATGCCGGTGCGCGAGGAACCGCCCGGTGCGCGGTGGTGCACGGTGACGGCGGCCCGCACGTCCTCCCGGGCGATGACGACGCCGGTCTCCTCCAGGGCCTCGCGCACCAAGGCGGTGACGACGTCCTCGTGCGGGCCGTCCAAGTGCCCGGACGGTAGATGCCACAGGCCGGCGGCGTAGACCGCGCCGGCCCGGCGGGACAGCAGGACCTCCGGCCCGGCGTGGCTCTCTCTGCGAAGGATCAGATGGACGTCCAGGGGCTCGGTGTGCCGCGCCGTTCCGCTCACGAAGCACCCCCGGACGGCCGGGCGGGCAGGCCGGGCCGGTGTTCAAGGAGGTCACTGCTCACCATCCCACCTCGGAGTACGGCCGGCCGGCAAGGATCTGCTCGATCGCGTGCTGCGCATAGGGGACAATCGGTTCGGGCAGGGCCTGTGGCCGCCACCACTGCCAGCCGAGGCACTTGTCGGGCTCGCGCACCTGCGGCGTGCCCCGCCAGTTGCGTACGCGGAACACCACCTGCATGCGGGGCTCGTCGTCGGGGCTGTCGCGGAGGTGCACGGTGTGCGCGTACTCGGCGTCGGCCGGATCAATGGTCAGACCCGCTTCCTCCTGTGCCTCCCGGACCAGGCACTGGACCGCCGACTCGCGTTCGCAGTGGCCCGCGAGGAAGTGCCATCTCCCGCCGGCGTACGCGGAGTCCGGGTGCCGCCGTCCGAGCAGGATCCGGCCCCCGGCGTCCTCCAGGTACAGATGGACGCCGATCACGTTGCGTACCGTCCCCACTTCGACCATCCGCTTCGGCGGCCCTGCATGGGCGGCCGGCCGGTGCGGAAGGTCGATCGTCGACCGTTCGGCGTGGTGGCGCCCCGCGTACCTCTCGACGAGGGCACGGATGTCGAACCGGGCGTACAGCGGCATGCGGTCACCTCTCGTGGAAAGGACGTGGGCGCCGACGAGTGCGGCGGGCGAACGGGCGGCGATGGTCACGTGGCCCCCTCCGGCTCCGCGCTGCGGGGCCGATAGCCACCGGCCTGCAGGGCGAACATCGCGGAGTAGGCACCGCCGAGGGCCATCAGGTCGTCATGGGTGCCCCACTCGGTGATGCGCCCGCCGTCGAAGACGTAGATCGTGTCGCAGTCGACGACGCTGGCGAGCCGGTGCGAGATCAGGACGGTGATCTGGTCCTCGCGCAGCCGGCCGCGCAGCACGGCCTCGTAGACGGCGTGTTCCGAGGGCGGATCCATGCTCGCGGTCGGCTCGTCGAGGAGCAGCAGCGGGGCGTTCTTGTACAGGCCGCGGGCCACCGCGATCTTCGCCCACTGGCCCCCGGACAATTGCTGGCCGCCCTTGAACCGCTTGGACAGCAGCGTCCATCAGCCGTTGGGCAGGGAGGCGATGACCTTGTCGGCACCGGAGGAGCGCACGGCGGCCAGGGCGCGCTCGGGGTGGGCCTCTGTGAGGGTGCCGGTCGCTGCGGTGACGTTCGACAGGGCGCTGAACGGAAAGCGCACCGGCTCCTGCAGCACACACGCGACCTGACGGTGCAGGGACTCGGCGTTCATCTCGCGCACCTCGACGCCGTCCCACCGCACGCTGCCCTGCTGCGGCTCGTACAGTCCGGCCAGGAGCTTGGCACAGGTGGACTTGCCGGAGCCGTTGAGACCGACGAAGGCAATCTTCTCCCCGGCCGTCAGGGTCATGTTGATGCCGTCGAGGGCCGGCGTGTCCTTGCCGGGATAGGTGAAGTGGACGTCGGTCACCGTGATCGTCCCCACCGTCGACGGAGCTTCCAAGTCCGCCTGCGGCGGCAGGAGCCGGCGGCTGCGCTCCTGCACGGCGAGGAGGTCGTCCACCCACAGGGCGTGCTCGTAGACGAGATGAGCGACCTCGACGAGGCGGGTGAGTGCGGCCTGCCCGGACTGGATGGCGAGGACCGCGCTGGCCCCGGCGGCCAGCGGAAGCCATCCGGCGATCAGCATGCCGGCCAGGGCGGCGTACGTGATGCCGCTGCCGAGACCGCCGACGGCCCGTCCCACGAGGTTGAGCAGTGCCGAGTGCACGCCCAGCCGGGTGTCCTCCGCGGCGATTTTCACGGTCAGGCGTCGGTGTTCGTCCAGCAGTGCACCTTGCGCGGTGTCCGAGCGCAGCTCGGCGGCGGCGTCCACGTCGAGCATCAGCCAGGAGAAGACACGGACGCGACGCTGCAGCGCGTTCCACCGCTTGAAGGACGCGAACCGCGCTCGGGCGCTGCGCACGGCGGCGATGCCGACGGGCAGCACGGACAGCAGGAGCAGCGGCAGCAGTGCGGGATGGAGTACACCGAGCACACCGGCCGTCCCGACGAGCGCGAGCGCGGCAGAGGCGAGGGAGACGACCTGGCCGACGATCTGCCGTGCGTAGAACAGGCCGCGGTCGTTGGCGCGGTGGACCTCGTCGTGCCAGTCGGCGTCCTCGACCGCCTCGAGCCGTGCGTGCGCGGTGAGACGGAGGAACTCGCACTCCAGGGCGGTGCGGATCTTCGGTGTGACGTGAGCCTGCGCCACCGCGACGGCCGCCTCGAGCAGCGCGCGGGCGGCCAGCAGGCCCACCACCAGGAGCAGTTGCGGGATGGACGCCCGCACGCGGTCGGGGGTGGGTCCCTGGGCGAACAGGTGCTGGAGCACCGCTACGCCGGCGATCAGCCCGAAGGCGCTCATGGCGGCCGACGCCAGCTGGCACACGAGGATGCAGAGGGTGGCGCGCCGGTCCGCCTTCCAGGCGAGCCGGCCGATCAGGGCTGTGATCTCGGGCAGACGGACGAGGACCTGTCGCACGGTGGCGCCGGCGGCGGCGCCGTCGTGGACCGACCAGTACGCCTCCTCCAACTCGTCGGTCAGGTTGTCGTCCTGAGGGCCGGCGGGCACCGCCGCTGGCGGGGTAGTCAGCGGGGCGGTGCGCGGCCCCGGTACGCCGCCGGTAGCGGTAGCGGCATCCGTGGGGTCGCTCATGCCACCCACCTCGCGTCGGGTCGTGTTGCGAGGCGGGCGCCGCAGGCACGGCAGACACCGCGGGCATGGATCAGGACGAGCGTGGAGCACGGGACTGCCGGCCGGCGATGTTCGATACCGGCGGAGGGAGGCACGGGGGCAGGCCTGGGGTTCAGGAGTCCTCCAGATGGGTGCAAGAGGGGTACTGGTGCTCCAATAACGGCCCCCGGATGGACCCGTAACGGGTAGTTCCGGGGCAGATCGTGGACGGGTGTTCTATATGGCGCTCGTGGTCAGCTGCGTCCTGCCTCGGGGCTCAACTGCGTCGCTCGAACAGGCTGGACCACCCCTCCGGGGTATTGCCCCGTCCCGCGAGCCGATGCCGGTATTCACGACAATCTCGTGCCCGTGGCCTGCGCGATCCGCGCCGACGTGGCAACACGGTGGCCGTGAAGTTGCTGCTCGACACGATCAGTGGGGAAAGGCCGTCACGCCTCAGGCCACCGCGCGAACAACCGCCAAGGTCAGGGCGATACCGGTCGTGGCACCCAACACCAGAGCGGCGACAGCGGTCCTCCGGCCGACACCCTGCTCGAACGGGACACTCGGCACGACCTTGTGCAGCACAGGCGCCACCACCGCGATGAGGCCAAAGCCGACGCCAAGACGCCAGTAAGTCGCGCCCGAGCACGAAGCATGAAAGCGACCCCCGCAACCACTCGGTTCCACGGAGAAGCCCGTCACTACGAGGAACAACGCGCTGGCATACACCGCGCCGAACAGCACCGTTACGCCGAAGTCGATACGCCGCACTCTGCCAGAGCTGTTGCCGTCACCTGCCACATCGCCCCCAAGCGCACCGAACCAAGAGCGTGGAGTCTACTGCGTCGGCGCCGCGGCCCAGCGTCGGAGGAGCCTCTGATCCGCAGGAAACGGCCTCGGTGCGGCAGTTGCATAGCCGGAGACCGATCACACCGGAAATCTCACCCATGAGGCCAGACGTTCACCTACTGCCAGATTTTCGCGCCAGTACCGGAAGACGGTTCCCCGGACGATGCCGAGCTGCTCGGCCGCGACCAGACCGGAGGCGAGGCTTGGCCCGCCCGCATCGGCCTCGAAGGCGACCAGCACGGGAGGTGACTCACCGAGAGGAGTCTCGTCACCGCGCTGCTGACCTGCCCTTGGAGCGCCGTTCTGCGCTCGGCGGGATCCGCTCCCGTCTGGAGCCGCCGGACTGCGTACACGGTGCGGCTGGACGATGCTGGAGGTCCAGCCTGTGAAGGCGGTCCGCCGATACCGCGGTGGGCCGCCACTGTGGAGTCGAGGAGGGCGCATGGCTGACCAGGGCGAGAAGACAGGTCCCATCGTCGTCGGAGTGGACGGTTCGGACGCATCGAAGCAAGCGCTTCGCTGGGCGGTGCGTCAGGCGGAGGTCACCGGTGCCGTGGTGGAGGCGGTGACTGCCTGGGACGTTCCGCACTCCCACGGCGCACGCGCCTGGCTGCCGCCGGCGAGCGGCGCGGAAGCTGATCTGGAGGCCGGGGCACGTAAGGAACTCACGGAAACCGTCGACGAAGTCGCGGGATCGCAGCCGCGGGTAGAGGTACGTGTTGAGGTGCATCGCGGCACCCCGGCCGAGGTGCTGTTGCACGCGGCACGTACCGCATCCCTGCTTGTGGTCGGCAGCCGGGGTCGCGGTGCCTTCGCAGGGATGCTCCTCGGATCTGTGGCCCAGCACTGCACTCAGCATGCCGCATGCCCTGTCCTCGTCATCCGCGGCGACGGCCAGTGAGAACCGCGCAGCCGAGTGGCGGGGGGCTGGGTGGAGAGATTGCATGGCCGTCACCCGCAGCGGGGAACCGCCCCGACACTTCTCAAGGCCCGTCGGCGCTGCCGCTGCCTTCCCCAGCCCTGAGTGGTGATGTGTTCGCCGGACTTCTGCCGCCCGTCCGGAGCGCCGTGACGGCGTCGCCGTCGAGTCCTCCGTCGACTTCTCTCCTGGAACCCCACCAACTGCAACCAGCCTCATGCAAGGAGACGCGGCATGGCACAACGGCCCATCATTGTCGGAGTTGACGGCACCTCCGACAGCCTGATCGCAGCAGGCTGGGCGGCTGGGGAGGCACGACGGCACAGGGCACCGCTGATACTGCTACACGGTTTTGTTCCGCCCATGGGGTACTCCCGGATGCTCTCCGGCGACATCGAACACGAGCGCCGTGCGGCGCGGCAACTGCTTGATGACGCCCTGCGGTGGGTGCGCGAACACTTCGACGACGTCGAGGTCAGTGCCGACCTGATGGTGCAGCCGGAGGCAGATTTGCTTGTCGAGCGCGGCCAGGACGCGCAGATGATCGTGCTCGGTTCCCGCAGGCCGGGCCCAGTGACGGGCTTCTTCTTGGGATCGGTCGGACTTCGCGTGCTGAGCCGAGCCACCTGCCCCGTGGTCATGATCCGCGGCGGTACGGCCGGCAGCCGTCCGCGGGACGGGGAGATCGTGGCAGGCGTCCCCCGAGAAGAGGAAGCAGAAGCAGTCTTGGACTTCGCCTTCCGGGCCGCCGCCGCGCGTGGTGCCCCGCTGCGCGCAGCGCGGGCCTGGAACCTGCCCGGCCTGTTCACGTATGAGCCCGGGCTGATGCGCCGCTCGGACGAGCACGGTGGGCTGGAGGAAATGCACCGGCATGATCTTGCGGAGTTCCTGGCGCCGTGGCGTCAGCGCTTTCCGCAGGTCCCGGTCGTCGAACATGTCGAACTGGGGCTGACTTCGGAGGTGTTGGTGACCCTGGCCGCTTCGGCTCAGCTGCTTGTCGTCGGCCGCCGCGCCGAACCTCGCAGCCGTTATGTGGGGCACGTCGCGCACGCGACACTCCACTTCGCGGACGCCCCGATTGCCCTCGTTCCCCGGTTGCAGGATACGAGCATGGATGAGTGACGCAGTTCATGACAACACCGATGCGCACCGAGGCGACTTCATCACCGAAATACGCGACGCACGGCCGCGCGGGTGTGCTGCTGAACGCCGCCGCAGCGAATATCTGCCCGTGGCTTCATCCTTCGAGCACCCGCGGCCCCGGGTGCCCCGGCACCGAAGCCGGACCCGGAAACGGCGCGGTACGGCGGATGGTCGCACGAGACGGATCCCATGTGCGTCTCGGGACAGTGCGCAGATCCCGCGCACCCGTGGCTGCTCTGACGCCTCCCTTCTCTTCGGCGGACAGACGGGCGGCCCTCGTACCGGTCGGCCGAGACCCTCGTCTGTTCGGACACGCTCAGGTTGCCCCACGGGGCGCCGGAGCAGTCTCGGCGTCGACGGCCGAGCCCGTGGCGCCACACCTGAAGGAGCCCTTCATGCCACGATTCCCCACAGCACACGACTTTTCGGCCGGCAGCGCCTCGACTGCCGGACGACAGGTCTTCGCCGGTGTCATCTTGCAGGTCGATGGCCTCCTCAACGTCTTCAAGGGCACCGCGGGGATCGCCGGGGACGACGTCTACGACCGGCTCGGCGACTATGTCTTCAGGTTCAACCTCACGGCATGGGGATGGATCCTGCTGGTCCTCGGCATCGTCCTGCTCGTGACGGGCGGAGGCGTCCTCCGGGGCGTCGGCTGGGCGCAGGGAGCGGGTGTCAGCCTCGCAGCACTCAGCATCCTGCTGAACTTCGCCGCGCTGCCTTATGCGCCGCTCTGGGCCGTCATCTCGATCGCGGTCGATGTCTCCGCGATCTGGGCACTCAGCACCTTCCGCGGCTCGCCGACCGCCTGACCACTGCTGCGTACACCAGAAGCGCCCCTTGGCCGGATCGGGCCGACCTCGCAGATCTGCTCGCAGTGCGGCGTCAAGAAGGGCCCCCAAGCCCCTGCACATCCGCGTCTGGGAGTGCGGGGCATGCGCAGACGTCCTCGACCGGGACGCTTTCCGCGAGAACGCCTGCAGGGCGCGGCGCTGCCTGCCCGCGCGCGCCTGTCTAGAAGCTCACCAGCACCTTGACGACGTCCTCCAGCTTCTTGTCCGACACCTCGAAGGCACGCTCCATCTCGTCGAAGGAGTACGTGTGTGTCGTCATGCGCGTGGGGTCGAGGCGGCCCTTCTCCAGGACGCGCAGCAGCCGCTCCATCCGGAGCCGTCCGCCGGGGCAGAGCCCGGAGGTGATCGTCTTGTCGGCCATGCCCACGCCCCAGGCGACGCGGGGAATGCTGACGTAGTCGCCGGACCCGAAGTAGCCGATGTTGGAGATCGTCCCGCCGGGCTTCGTGATCTCGACTCCGGTCTTGAAGGTGACGTCCGCGCCCAGCGCCTCGATCGCCGTGTCCACCCCCTGCCCGCCGGTCAGTTCGAGAACGCGCTCGGCCACGTCCTCGCGGGTGAAGTCGACAATCTCGTCCGCTCCGTAGAAGCGCGCGAGTTCCTGCCTGCTCGGCACGGACTCGACACCGATGACGAGTCCCGCGCCCAGAAGCCTGGCCCCTGCCGTCGCCATCAGACCCACGGGGCCCTGGGCGAGAACGGCCACGGTCCCGCCCATCGGAATATTGCCGTGCTCGGCGCCCATGAATCCCGTTGAAAGCATGTCAGCGCAGTAGACGGCCGCTTCGTCGGAGATTTCGTCGGGGATCTTCGCGAGATTGGCGTCGGCGTCACCGACATGGAAGAGCTCGGCGAATACGCCGTCCTTCAGGTTCGCGAACTTGAATCCCCCGAGCGGTCCGCCCGACTGGGACGGATAGCCGTTCTGGGAAGCCAGATCGCCCCAGTCCGGAGTAATGGCACCGACGAGGACACGGTCGCCGGGCCGGAAGTCCTTGACGTCGCTGCCCACGGATTCCACGACACCGACGGCCTCATGCCCCAGCGTCAGGTCTTCCCGCGGCCCGATGCCGCCCTGCACTGTGTGGGAGTCGGAGGTGCAGATCAGGGCCTTCGTCGTACGCACCAAGGCGTCACGGGAGCCGACGTGGGGCACCGGCTTCTCCATGAAGGCCACTCTGCCGATTTCCTTCATGACAAATGCCCGCACAGCTTCTTCCTCCTGCCGGCTCTTCCCGGTCGGGGAAATCCCGGAGCCATCGGTAGACCGGATTGCGTCACCGCTTGTCGGTCCCCCGCGCGGCGACTGCTCCAGACTCGTTGAAACCTACCTCGGCCGCAAGCGGCGCCTTGGGAACCGACCTCCCGGCCATACGCCCGGATTGTTGGACCGTCCCATAGGGTGGTGACCCATGAACGGCACGGGTGCCCTGAGGGCTTTCATCGGTTGCTTTACATCGAATGGGGGACGGGGAATCGTCCAGGCCGCAGTGGATCCGGGCACAGGAGCCTTGACCGCGGCAGGCACCATCGAGACCGTTCCCGACCCGTCGTATCTGGCTGTCGGGCACCGGGAAGGGGGCCCGGTCCTCTACTGCGTGTCCGAAACGGTCGAAGGAGCGGTCGCCGGCTTCGACGTCTCGGGGCCGGCACCGCGGTTGCTCGGCGAGCCCGTCCCGACAGGAGCGGCCGAGCCGACGCACCTCACCGTCTGTCAGG
Source organism: Streptomyces sp. NPDC006283 (assembly GCF_040613325.1). Lineage (NCBI taxonomy): Bacteria > Bacillati > Actinomycetota > Actinomycetes > Kitasatosporales > Streptomycetaceae > Streptomyces > Streptomyces sp. NPDC006283. The sequence goes on from NZ_JBEXRZ010000002.1 coordinate 96,675, forward strand.
ACCATCTGGTGACGGCGGACTACGGATCCGGGAGCGTCACGGTGCTGCCGCTGGCCGCCGACGGCGCTCCCCTTGAGCCGAGCAGCGTGTTGCACCACGAGGGATCCGGGCCGCACCCGGAACGCCAGTCGGCCCCGCACGCCCATCAGGTGATTCAGGATCCTTCGGGAGGCTGGGTGCTGAGCGTCGACCTCGGCACCGACTCGGTGCGGGTCTGCTCCCTGGACACGCGCACCGGACAGCTCACCCTCCACAGCGTCATGAGTCTGCTGCCGGGCACAGGTCCGCGTCACCTCGTCTTCCACCCGCGCGGGCACCATGCGTACGTGCTGGGGGAACTCCGGCCCACCGTTGTGGTATGCCGCTGGAACCCGGAGACCGGAGAGCTGCGGTCCATCGGAGAATGTCCCCTCTTTCCGGATGGCGCCGGCGTTCCGGTGCAGCCCTCCGCCCCCGTTGTTTCCAGGGACGGCAGGCACCTTTGGGCGGCGGTACGCGGCACCGACACCATCGCAGTCCTCTCCGTGGACGAGCCCGGTGAGGGGGTGCGGGTCGTCACCTCGGTGCCGTGCGGAGGCCGCTGGCCGCGCGACCTCGCGCTGCACCCGTCGGGCGCCCACCTGTACGCCGCCAACGAGCGCTCGGGCGATGTGACCTGGTTCGACATCGATGCGACAGGGGTGCCACGCCGAACCGGGTCACTTGCCGTGCCGGCAGCGTCCAGCGTCACCTTCGCATGACGCGGCTCCACCCTGCTGCCGTTCGGTCGATGCAGCCACCGCTCGTCCACCGCTGTTCTGCGCCGGGCCCAGGCGGAGCGATTCCTTCAGTTCCTCAGTCGGGACACGTTCTACGGCCCGCAGCCGTATCGCTCCCTGTAGCGCTGGCGTCGGGTCTGTCTCAGTACCGCGGCAGGGCGGCCACGCCGTCCGTCGCACGGTAGGGAGTGGGGCAGGGTTCGGTGAAGGCTGTGCCGCCCGGAACGGACGCGCGCCGCAGCAGCAGCGCTGCAGGTGTGCCCGTCTGGACCCGCCGAACTGCGCGTACGGCGCGGTCGGCATGATGCTGGAGGTCAAAGCCTGCGGCGGCGAACGGCAGCACCCCGTGGGGGTCTGGCACCGTCGAGTCGAGGAGGATCCATGGCCGACCAGCGCGAGGAGACAGGCCGCATCGTGGTCGGAGTGGACGGTTCGGACGCATCGAAGCAAGCCCTTCGCTGGGCCGTGCGTCAGGCGGAGGTCACGCGTGGTGTGGTGGAGGCGGTGACTGCTTGGGACTTTCCAGAGTTCCACGGCGCGCTCGGCTGGCTGCCCCCGTCGAGCGGCGACGAAGCTGCTCTGGAGGCCGAAGCGAGCAAAGAACTCACAGAAGCCGTAGAGGAAGCCGTGGGACCGCAGCCGCCGGTGGAGGTACGTACCGCGGTGCGTTACGGCACCCCGGCCAGTGTGCTGCTGAACGCGTCCCGCAGCGCGTCCCTGCTTGTGGTCGGCAGCCGAGGCCTCGGGGGCTTTGCAGGGTTGCTGCTGGGGTCGGTGGCCCAGCACTGCATTCAGCATGCCGCCTGCCCGGTCCTTGTCGTTCGTGGCGACGGCAATTAGCACCGGATGGACGAGCTGAGCGGACTCCCGAACGCGCGCCGAAACAGCGATCCCGGGGGAGCGGCACAGCCATCCTCGGGACTGGTACTCCGCCAGCGGTGTTGCGACAAGGGGCCGGGAGCCACACGACTCGGCCCCGCGCTCACCGAGATCCTGCGCCCACCAGGGCGCCGAGGGCGTCCTCGCCCCACTTCGCCACTGAGCCCCAGTCGACCTCCGGACACCACCACAGGCAAGATCCGTTTTCCTGCGGTCTGCCGCGGGATCGTCACCTTGCGGTGGGAGATCGTCGGCACCCCTGCCGGACGACGCATCGTGGAGGGCACCGTCCAGATCCAGCCGGTGCGGACACGCCAGGTGGTCAGGAGGGGCGAAGGTCGTCACTGCGCGGCCGTGCCGTCGTTCTTCTCACTGCGGCAGCCGGAGACGGCGCTCGCGGAGAGGGCCCTCGACGTGCCTGTCAGTGGGCGTGGTCAACGCGCCTGTCGGTGGGTGTAGTTAGGGTGCCGCCGGGGATGGCTGGTAATCGAGTGCCTGCCTGCTTGCCAGGCCACCTTTCCTGTCACCCACTTCCGTTTTGAGCAGTCCGTTCGCGAAGAGAGCTCACCCTATGACTGACCTCTACACGATCTCCATCGACGCGGTGGAGGACATGGCCTGCCGCGGGCGGGTCCACATCATCAACCCCGACTCCCTCTTCGTCCCCGAGGGCCGGACCTTCCCCGTGTCGTTGATTTTCGAGACCTGGTTCCCGGAGGACGACGAGGCCCCCAGCACCGCGGTACTTGGTGACGAGGATCCCTTCGTCACCGCGCAACGCCCCGCACTGGAGCCGATGATCTACTGCAGGCGAGAGATACGTATCAATGAGGACGGCTACCTCCTGTCATACGACGGGCAGACTCTGCTCGAACCACGCCAGCACGCGAAGGACGTGCCCGGGAAGAGGCGCGGCGGCGGACGCGACGAGATCTCCGAGTACTTCGCCCTGGATGTCCCGAAGGAGGACCTCGTCCACCACGCCCCGTCGATCGTCACCTCGTATGAGGTAAGCCCGCTGCGGAACGTGCCGCTGCTCAGGGAGATCCTCCGGTTCAACGACGGAGACCCGCTGACCGAGGAAGAGCTGGCGGCGGAGGAGGAGGCTTACGAGGGTGTGGAGATGGACGAGTGGGAGTTGCTGGATGACGGCTGGGAGTTGATGATGACCCGTCCCTTCGAGGAACGCCCGTACGCCGATATCACCTTCACGGTGACCGACGTCCGATACCTGAAACACCTCACCCCCGGCCTCCGCTGGCGCACGGCGATCTGGCGGTAACGCCACGCATAAGGGGGCCGCGTACCCTCGGTTCAAGCGGCTGCTCACCGCGCATGAGCTGCATCTGTTCTTCTCTCCGACTCGCGACGAGGACAACGAGTTCCGAGGCATCGCAGCCCCTTCCCGCGGGCAGCGGGCGACACGTCCTGCCGAACTCAGGTTGGCTGTGCGGGTGGCCGCGCCGATCGTTGCGTACCGGCCCTCCCTGCGGACCTGATCGTCGGCAAGCACCGCAACGGACCCACCGCCAACATCTCGGTCACCTTCCAAGGGCACGACAGCCGATTCGTGGACATGGCGCAGACCTGAGACTCCCCGGACGCGATCGCCTCATCGGCGACAGCCTCAACTGCGCCGGCTCCGCGGTGTTCACCCGTCCGATCCCGAAAAACGCCGGCGCCGAACGAACGTTTTGAAGGACTGCGGCGGCCCAAGGGTGGCCCTCGGGCGTGAGCCGTCCCGTCGTTGCGCGTGGAGGCGGGTGAGGTGGTCGGCTGTTCTTGGGTCAGCCGTCGCGCAGGCGGGCGGTCTGTTCAGTGCCGACGTCTGTGGTGCGTCGCAGGTAGCGCTCGATGACGGTGAGCTCTTCGTCGGTGAAGTCGTCGAGCGCCCGGCCGAAGGCTTCGCCGGGAGCGTCCCAGGCTGCCTCGATCTCGGGGCTGCGGCCGGCCGCGAGGGTGACGAGCATCTTGCGCCGGTCGTGGGTGTCTGGATGGCGTTCGGCGAGGCCGGCCTTTTGCAGGCGGTCGACCAGGCGGGTGGCCGATCCGGAGGTGAGTCCAGTCAGTTCCGCGATCTCCCCGGTGGTACGGGGGCCGGGCTCCAGGGCGAGCAGGCTCACGCACTGCAGGTCGGTGGGGTGCAGGCCGAGGTGCTCGGCCATGGCCTGGTTGAACAGTACGTAGGCCGCGTGGTGGCGCTGGGCCGCCGCGGTGACCTCCGCGACCAGCTCCCCGCGGGTTCGGTTTGACATGGAATCGTCCTCGTGTCCTACTCATATCTGCGCCGCGCAGATGTTGTGTGGTGCAGATTCGAGTTTCTTTTTTACCACGACCCCGGGAGAACCCATGACCAGCCATACCCCCGAGCAACTGCGCGCCCTCTACGGTCGCTGGAGCGAACTGTGGCGCGGTGACTTCAGCCACGCCGAGGAGATCCTCGACCCCGACTTCATCGTCCACCAGGCCCGTCCCGACGGCAGTGACTCCGAGGCCGTCACCGGACCCGAGCGCCTGCTGCCTGAGATCGAGCAGACCATGGCCGCCTTCGGCGACATCACCATCACCGTCGATCTCGGCCCGATCGTCGACGGTGACCTGATTTCCGCCCGCTGGACCATGAGCGCCACCTACACGGGCGGCATTCCCCAAGCCACCGCCCCCGTCGGCACGAAGATCTCCTTCAGCGGCAACGACATCCTGCGCGTTCGGGACGGCCGGTTCGTCGAGTACTGGACCTGCACCGACATCCTCGACGGCCTGTCCCAGCTCGGCGCGATCTCCGGCCCCAACGGCCCCGCCCACCACTGATACCAGCGGGACCGGGCCCCGGCGAGGAGCCGGTGTGACCTTCCGCGCCGCTCTCTTGGCACCGGCCCCGAAGCGCCGGCGCAAAGCATCCGCGCCGCCGACCTTCTCGACGCACTGCCAGGCGTCCGCCTTCCCGACCTCGTGAGCAGCGTGACCGTGGGGTGCTTGGAAGGCGCCCAAAGCGCCGACGAGCCCGCGCCGCAGCGCTCGGAGTCGGCGGTTGTCCGGACGAGTAGTCGTCAGGTTCCTCCAGCTGATCGGCGGCCGACGGTTCCCTTAGGGGCGTGGCCGGGGCGCCTTGACCGTCAAGAGGTCTGAGCCCCGCGAATGCGGCACGGGCTCGGGCCTGGCGGGCGAGCTGCCCGACACCCGCGCCGCCCGGCCGCCAGCCGTCGCACCTCGCGGCGGCGTCCTTGGGCGAGCGCTACACGCGCCGGCACCTGATGCGACGCATGCGACGAGACCACTCCGGGCCAACGGCCTGCGACCGCCAACGCGTTCCTGCCTGCCAAGCAGCACATCACGGTCGCTATCCAGTTCCTGCGATGGCTGGTTGACCGCGGAAGGAGCCTTGGCGAGTGCAGTCAGCATGACGTCGATGCCTGGTTCGGCAACGGCACCAGCACGCGCGGGCACGCCGACAACTTTCTCTATTGGATCATCAAGCAGAGGCTGGTCAGCAAGATCGCCGTCCCCTGCAAGGCTCCAGCGCGCCGTCGGCCGGTGGACCAGGACGGGTGACGACCCCTGGCCGATCAGCGCGGCTGCGACGTCTCCGGTGCCCGGCCGCCGTCGGCTGGGTCAGGGGTGAGGTACCGGTGCAGTGGGGGCTCCGTCGCCAGCACGGCGCCGATGGTCACGGCGAAGGTGACGGCGGCGCACAGGACGATCAGCCACGACAGCATGACCAGGACCAGCCCCATGGATCCGTATTCCTGCACCGACCGGTTGAGCGCGCCAGGCATGTAGAGCCGGGCCGTCAGGCCCAGGGCGCTGGTGGAGGCCGCGGCCAGCAGCGCGCCGGGAAGAAGCTGCAGCCATGCGATGCGCGCGGCCAGCAGCAGGTGCTGGGTCCACAGCCACACACCTGTGCTCACCACGAAGAACACGGGGACACCGAGCCACAGCCCCGCGCCGAAACCGGTTCTGACCGGGTCCTGGAGCAGGACCAGCAGAACCAGGGCCAGCAGCCACACCACCCAGCGCCAGGCCGAGATCCGTGCCCCCGTCTTGGGCAGCTGCCACGCACGTTGGCAGACCCTGGCCATCGCGCGGCTGAAACTGGTGGCGGAGATCAGCGCCAGCGCGACGCTGATGGCGCCACTCGTCTCGCGCAGGCTCTTCATGGTCGGGTCGCCCAGAACCTTTTGAAGTTCCCGCTCCGACGCCCCGCTCAGGCCGAACATGGCGCGTAGGGACTCCAGGAGCTGATCCCGCACGCTCTGCGGTGCGAACGCGGCGAAGGCGAACAGCAGTGGTACGGACGCCAGGAACGCCTGAGCCGCGAGCCTGGTCCCGGCGTCCAGCAGGTTCGCGGACAGAAGCCGGGCCGTCAGTTCGGTCAGGACAGGAAAGCGCTGTTCGGCTCCGGCGCGCAGATGTTGCAGCCGCGCCGTCCACGCCATCCCGCCTCCCGAGCCCACGCCGCGCCGACGCAGGCCAGTCAACACCCGCACCCGCCGCGAGCCAACGATGCTGAGCCGACCGAAGAACGCGCACGGCACACGTCCCACGGACAGCGCACACCCGCTCGTGCCGGCGCGCGGACCGGGGAAGGGTGGCAGGCGGCGTCCGGGACTGCCGCGAGCGTCGCCAGAAAGGGAGAGCGCGGTGAAAGGGAACACAGTGGGGCGCCGGACGGTGCACCCGGATCCGGCCGACGCTCCACGCGGCACCTGTTCCGCCTTCCACGGGCAGCGGCCCGAGCCATGGCGAGACGCCCATGACCCATCTCGGCACGCTCGTACTGATCATGGCCGTCGCCGTGCTCGCCCCGCTGCTCGCGGGAGGCGCGGCGCGCAGAATTCGCATTCCGCTGGTCATCTTCGAGATCGCGCTGGGCATCGTCGTCGGCCCGCACGTCCTCGGGTGGGCGCACACCGACCAAGTCATCGACACACTGGCCGACCTGGGCCTGTCCATGCTGATCTTCCTCGCCGGGTACGAGATCGAGTTCGCGGCCGTGCGCGGCCGGCCCCCTGCGGCGTTCGCTGTGGGCCTGGCTGGTCCCCATCGCCGCCGGCATCGGGCTCGCCTTCCTGCTCAGCGGCGGGGCGGCATACGAGGCGCTCGTCATCGGGACCGCTCTGACCAGCACGGCTCTGGGTACCGTGCTGCCGATCCTGCGGGACAACGGGGATCTGCGGGGCCGCTTCGGCACGGCGATGTCCGCGTTCCGAGCCGCCGGCGAGTTCGCCCCGTCATCACCGTAAACCGGCCGAGTCCGCGGCTCTGCTGATCGCGTTCGGCGTGATCACCACGGCCGCGGTCTTCTGGTCCACGCGACCGACGCCGCCCTGGACGTCCGTGGAACATCGCGCAGCGGCACCGGCGGGATTGCGAGTCGTTCGACCGGGGTTCCGGGGCCGCGCAGCACGTCGCCGAGGATGTCGACCTCGCCCCCGGCGGCGTGCCGGAACACCCCGACGGCGAGCGCCGCCTTGGACGGGAAGTGCTGGTAGACCGAGCCGGCCGCGTCGGCGACCGCCGTCACGGTGGCGTGTGCCCAGCCCACCTCGGCGACGACTTCGGTGGCGCGGGCGACGAGGTGTTCCCGGGCGGCTTCGAGCCGACGAATTTCGGCTGGGGTCTTGCGGTAGGCCACGAAAGAAGTGAACCATCATTCATAGTTTCCCGACGAGCCGGTGCGACCGGCTCGGAACCCCTGGAGAACGTGTGCATCTCTGTGCCCTGCTGGACAGCGTCGTTCGCTCGGCCGGCCGCGAAGAAGCTCTGGTCCACGGAGACCGGCGCTGGACCTACCGTGAGTTCGCGGACGCGGCTCGCCGCGCCGCAACCGTGCTGACGGAGGCCGGACTGCGGCCCGGCGACCGCCTGGCCGTGATGACGTACAACACCCCGGCCTTCCTGTTCGCCGCCTTCGGCGCCTGGTACGCCGGCGCCACACTGGTGCCGGTCAACCACAAGCTGCAGACGGCCGAGATCGAGCACCAACTGCGCCACTGCGGCGCCCGGCTCGCGGTCGTCGACCAGGAGATCGGTGTCCGAGCGACCTCCGCCGGCGTCGACGTCCGCTGGCTGGTGAGCCACCCGGACACCGCCGCGGCCGACCTCCCGGCCGATTCGTTCGAGGCCCTTGTGGACGCGGCCCACGAGTGGGCCGGTGAGGGCGGAGAGGACAGCGACATCGCCCAGATCCTGTACACGTCGGGCACCTCCGGCACCCCCAAGGGGTGCGTGCACACCCACCGGGGCATCGCGCTGACCGCCACGTACACCGCGGCCACCGTTCCGCTGCGGCGGGACGAGCGGTTCCTGGTGTGCATGCCCATCTGGCACGCGTCCCCGCTCAACAACTGGACGATGGGCACCCTCTTGCTCGGCGGCACCGTGGTGCTCCAGCGAGAGTACGAACCCCGCGCCATGCTGGAGATCGTCCAGAAGGAGCGGATCACGGCGATGTTCGGAGCGCCGATCGCTCTCATCGCCCCGGTGCAGACGGTTGCGGACTTCGACGCGTACGACCTCTCGTCGGTGCGTTCCTGGATCTACGGAGCCGGACCGCTGGACGCGGACACGGCGCGCCGGCTGATGAAGGCGTACGGCAGCGACAACTTCCACCAGGTGTACGGGATGAGCGAGATGGGGCCCGTGGGCGCCTCTCTCTCGCCGGCGGAGCAGGTGGAGAAGGCCGGTGCCATCGGGCGCGGCGGGATGCCGGGCGTCGACCTGCGGGTCGTGCGGCCGGACGGCACCGACGCGGCGGCCGGTCAGACGGGTGAGATCTGGCTGCGCTCGGACACCCGGATGGTCGGATACCTCGACAACGCCGAGGCCACCGCCGAGGTCTTCGCCGGCGACTGGTACCGCAGCGGCGACCTGGGCCGGATCGACGAGGACGGGTTCGTCACGATCGTGGACCGGATCAAGGACGTGATCATCACGGGCGGGGAGAACGTGGCGTCGCAGGAGGTCGAGGGCGCGCTGCGCGGCCACCCCGACGTTCTCGACGTCGCGGTCGTCGGCCGCCCGCACGAACAGTGGGGCGAGACAGTGGTCGCCGTTGTGGTCCCGCGTGAGGACGCGCAGCTGGACCTGGCGGGTGTGCGTGAATGGCTGGAGCCGCGGATCGCCCGCTACAAGATCCCGCGTGAGCTGGTGCTGCGGCAGGCGCTGCCCCGTACGCCCTCGGGGAAGGTCACCAAGCACGTACTGCGAGACGAGTTCGCCGCCTGACCGGGTGGTGAACAGCGGTGTCTTGCCTACCGGGCCCGCGGTGGGCGCTCGTTCGCCTGGTTCGCTCCGTCCTGCTTTCGCTCCTTTCGGCCCCGTCGAGGCGGGCTCCCGGATCAGGGCGCGTGATCGCAGCCGCGTAGAGTCGCGGCATGGCGGAGGAGCGGGCCCAGCAGGCGCGCAGGGGGCCGGGCAGGCCGCGCGAGGAACGGGTCACCCGCGCCGTGCTGGACGCCGTCGTCGCCCTGGTGGCGGAGTGTGGCATGAGCGCGCTGACCATGGACGCCGTGGCGGCACGCGCGGGGGTGAGCAAGCCGGCGATGTACCGGCGCTGGTCCACCAAGCAGGACCTGGTCATCGCCGCGGCGGAGTTGCGGATCGGTCCGTTGTCCGTGCCCGACATGGGGCACTTTCGGGCCGAGTTGCGGGCCGTGCTGACGGCGCGCATGGAGGCGTACGGGCAGCCCGGGGGCGACCGGCTCCTCGCCGGGGCGATCGGCGCCGCGGCGGAGGCGGGCGCGGAGCCGTCGAGAAGACCGTGCTGAGGGCGCCGTTCGCGCCCGCGCCGCGCGGACTGTTCACCGGATCACCGTCACTGTCGCCCCGCCCCCGTACTTCGTCACCAACCGGACGGACCGTACGACCGCGGCTCGCTGCGTGGGCGGCATGTCGCATACGACGTCACGTCCGCCCGGGACGCCTTCCGGAAAGGGGCAAGCAGTCCTACTGCCCTACCCGGCCGTCGATGCATTCGCGCAGCAGATCCGCGTGCCCGCAGTGCCGGGCGTACTCCTCGATCCGGTGAACCCACAGCTCCCGCACAGCGGTCCCGTCCTGACCCACCCGGGCGCCCAGATCGGGATACTCGGCCAGCAACTTGTCGGTGGCGGCCTGTTCACGAGCGAGATCGGCGAACGCTCCGTCGACGAGCGCCTGTTGAGGCGCGGCTCCCTCGAAGTCGGCATCACCCGGCCCGTACAGCTTCGGTGTCGGGCCGCCTGGCAGAATCCAATCGCGCCAGTCCCGCTCGACCTCGGCAAGGTGGCGGACCAGTCCCAGCAAGGACATGGTCGACGGCGGCACCGACCGGCGTGCCAGTTTCTCCGGATCCAACCCCTCGCACTTCATCTGCAGGGTCAGTCGGTAGTCGTTCAGGAAGCCCTGCAGCGTCGCCAACTCACCATCCGCGCCGGCTCCGTCACGATTGCGGGGATCCTTGTCGGGGTCCGCCCACATGTCGGGGTAGACACTGGCCTGACTCCACCGCTCGGGCATGTTGTTCATGTGCGCACACTGCTGGGCAGTGGCCCGACATGCAAGCGAGTTTTCACGCGTGGCCGTCGGTGCCGGTCGCCCGTACCGGGCTCCGGCTCGCCCGCCCTCTTGGCGTCCAAAACCTGAGGGCCCGGCAGGGTGCAGCCCCTGGTGGGGTGGGAGCGGTGGTTTGTCAGTGCTGGCTCAGTGCTGACTCCTGGGGTGGAGGAATCGCTCGACTTCAGCACGGACCCGGTAGCCTGCCGCCCTGCCGACGGCCCGGACGACAACCGGTACTGGCCAGAGGTCTTCCACGACGAGGCGGGCGGCGTGCTGTGACGGGACGGCAGCGTCTGGCGCTCCTGGCACCGCCCACCGTTCAGCGCAGGTCTGCGGGGCGCCGTAGGGCAGGGCAAGGCGAGCACGAAGGAAGATCACTACTCTTCACGAGTGCTCTCATACGACGAGTTGACCTCACCAGAGCGTGAGTTGTGGGATGCGTTCCCCGAGGGACGCCGCGTTGACCTGCGCACGGGCGTGCCCGAGGACGACAGTGTCGCCGAGGGTGGACAGTGGGGCCCCGGGCGGACGGTGCGGGCCGCCGTGATCACCACGCTCCTCATGAGCGCCGCCACCGCGCAACCAGGCGGCGTCGCGAGCCTGAGGCTCGCCGGGGCGCGCATATCCGGACACCTCGACCTGGCCGGCGCGCAGATCGCTCATGCCCTCTGGCTCGAAGACTGCTGGTTCGAGGAGGGAGCGGACCTCTCAGGAGCGTCGACCCGGTCGATCGCCATCGTGGGCAGCCGAGTGCCGGGTGTGGAAGCCGGCTTGACGCGTGTCGAGGGACGCCTCGACCTGCGGCGCTCTCGGCTGGTCAGCGGCTCTCCCTCGCCTTTCCACCGCAGGGTCACCGCCCTCTCGCTCATCAACGCCCACGTGAGTGGCGCAGTGAACCTCAACGGCGCCGAGATCAGCGCCCCCGGCGAATGGGCGGTGTCCGCCGGCGGGCTGGTTGCGGACGGTGGCCTCTACTGCGAGGACGGATTCGTCGCGCACGGTGAAGTCCGCCTCATGGGCGCACAGCTACCAGGCGGACTGCACATGCGGGGCGCACTACTGGAACGCCCCGGCGGGCGCTGGGTGACGCTGGCCCTGGACAACGCCGTGGGGTCGACGTTCAACTTCTCGGACGGTTTCGTCGCGAACGGGACCGTACGGCTGCGGGGCGCCCGGATCTCGGACAAGCTGACCTTCGCAGGAGCCGTCCTGAACGGGCCGCCCGACGGCGACGGTCCATCCTTGGCCGCGCCACTGATGCAGGCCGTCGACTTCGACTTCACCCTCGTCCGGCCACCGTCCGGCACAGTGGACTTGCGGGGTGCGCAAGTGTCCCACGTCCACGACAGCGACCACAGCTGGCCGGACGTGGTGGAGCTGGACGGCTTCGTCTACGGCTCCATCAAGACCGACGAGGCCGGCGAGCGGAGGGAGACGGTGGGGCGGCGGGACTCCGTGGCCGGACGCGTGGCGTGGATACGACGCAACCCGGGCTACAACCCGCAACCCTACGAGCAGTTGGCGGGCTGGTACCGGAAGGCCGGCCACGATGACGACGCCCGCCGCGTCCTCCTGGCCAAACAGCGCCATCGACGGCAGGTTCTCTCGCCGGCCGCGCGTGTGTGGGGGCACATGCTCGACGTCACCGTCGGCTATGGGTACCGTCCCTGGCTGGCCGGCGTCTGGCTTGTCGCCCTGACCTTGCTGGGCGCGCTGTCCTTTGGCACTCACTCCCCGAATCCGGCCAAACGGGGCGAGGGTGCCCCGTTCCAGCCCCTGGTCTACACACTTGACCTCTTGATCCCCATCGGCGGTCTGGGTCAGCGGACGGCCTGGTACTGGACGAACGACGGTCTCCAGTGGCTGGCCTACCTGCTGATCGCCTTCGGCTGGGTGCTGACGACCGCCGTCATTGCCGGTGTCACCCGCACCCTGCAAAGGAATTAGGCATCGGCCCATCCTTCGGTTGGAGTTCGGCCGGTAGTCATCCCTTGTCCTGCGGTCCCCATCGCAGTGTCCTCGCGGACGTGATCTTCACGGGACCGGTGGGCATGGCTGACGGGGCGCCGACAACAGCCCGACTGCGGGATGTGCTGAACCGTTCCGGGCGCGTTGTGATCGTCGAGGGATCGCCTGACGAGGCCGACTCGGCCGACCTGGCACTGATCGGGCACATCCAAGCACCGAGGCCATGAGGTTCCGGCCCCGGCTGCTACGGCGCTCAGAGGTCTGCCTGACAGCACCCTGCCGACTGTCGGCCGGGTCTCCACCAAGCCCTTCAGCGGCAGCGCCCCGCCTCCGTGCCGCCGGTCATCGCCGCCCCCTGCCCGGCTGCCGTTGAGGGAGGCCGGGCCCCGAGTGACCAGCGCTCCTACCGCTCGCTCTCGTCCTCGCCGACCGACGGTCCAGCAGTGGTAGGCGCCCGGCTTCCTGCGGCCGGAAGAACGCGCATCGGCCGTGGAAGTCGACGGGGTCGAACGCAGCGGCGAGAGGTGGGCGAGGAGGTCGTCGGTGACGGGGAAGCCGTCGGCGGGGAGCTGCTTGGCGGCGCGGTCGAGGTAGAGGCAGTTCCACAGGACCAGTTGTTGAGGGCCAGGCCGAGCGTGCCGAGGTGGTCCTATCGGCGGGGCCTGGTTCACCCATTCGGTCCACCCAAGCGCCTCGCGAGCACCTTACGTGATGCATTGGTTACGAAGAGTGCTGGACGTCGGAAGGGTGAGAGATGAGGGCTGTACGAGACACCGCTCGAATATCCAAGCGGAAACTGCGTGGCACGCTCGCCGTGCTGAGTGTTTGTGGATTGCTGCTGACCGCCTGCTCGTCGCTGCACCCGCAGCAGCCCCCCGCCGCGACGGGGCCGGCCAGGGCCGGCGCCGTCGGGGGAGCGGACAGCACCGCCACCGTTTCGCCGGAACTGTTGCCCTATTACCGGCAGACCCTCCACTGGAAACCCTGCGCAGCCGTGCCGTCGTTCCAGTGCGCCACGCTGACGGTGCCGCTGGACTACGCCCGTCCGCAGGCCGGCGACATCCGCCTGGCCGCCATCCGCAAGAAGGCCACCGCCGCCGGTGCCGCACGCATGGGCTCGCTGCTGCTCAACCCCGGCGGCCCCGGGGCATCCGCGGTCGAAACACTGCTGGTTACCGCCGACCGATACTCCCCGGCCATGCGCGCCGCCTACGACTTGGTCGCACTCGATCCCCGCGGCGTGGGCGCCAGCACCCCGGTGGACTGCGACACCGACACGCCCGTCACCATCTCCGGAGTGTCCCGACCCGGTAAGTCCACCACGGCCGGGCAAGCGGCGATCAAAGACGAGGACGCGGCGTTCAAGCAAGTCGCCGCTGAATGCGCGCGGCACGCCGGGCGGCTGCTGCCCCATGTCGGAACGCCCGATACGGCTCGGGACATGGACATCATGCGGGCACTCCTGGGCGACGACCGGCTGAACTTCCTCGGCTTCTCCTACGGCACCTACCTGGGCGCCACCTACGCCGAACTCTTCCCCTCCCGGGTGGGCCGCATGGTCCTGGACGGCGCTGTCGACCCCGCACTCGACGGGTACCGCCGGTTCCTGGAACCCGCACACACTCACCAGGTCGCCTGGGAGTCCTTCGCCGCCGACTGTGCCGCCCGTCCCGCCTGCCCGGTCGGCCACTCCGTCAAGGAGGCCGGCCGCGCACTGGACTCGCTGCGGGCCACGTTGAACAGGACCCCGCTTCGACAGGGCAAGGACGTCACCGTCACCGGGGAAGATCTCATGAACGCCGTCGTGGTGGCCCTCATGGCACCCGCGTGGGACCCACTGCGCGCCGCCCTGCGCGAAGTTCAAGCCGGTGACACCACGACATTGCAGCAACTCCTCGCCGAGGTGATGGACGCCGACCCGGGCGACCAAGCGTTCTCGGCGATCAGTTGCCGGAGCTCCACGCTCGGAGCGGGACTCACCTCTGCTCAGGCCGAGGCGGCGCTGCCCGAGTTCCTGCGTGCCTCGCCCCAGTTCGGCGACCTCCTGGTGAAGCTCCTCATGATGTGCACCCACTGGCCGGTCCCGGCGACCCAGCCATCGCACCCCATCACGGCGCCCGGCGCTGCGCCGATGCTCGTCGTCGGCACCACCCGCGACCCCGCCACCCCGTACTCCTGGGCCAAGGCACTCGCCCGCCAGCTCGACTCCGGTCACCTGCTCACCTACGACGGCGACGGACACACCGCCTACCTCCGGGACAGCACCTGCATCAACACCGCCGTCGATCAGTACTTGATCCACGGCCGGCTCCCGGCCACCGGCAAAGTCTGCACGTGAGAGAAGTTCCGATCAGGGGGCCGGGCACCGTTGCGCCCCGCCCCGGCGGTGGGGCTGTGGCACCCACGCTGCGCCGAGACGGCCCAGTTGAGAAGGGGACACCGGTGACAAGCTGATCGATGGTCTGCATCATGTGGGCATGTCACCTGTGAGCGTTCATGTGAAGCCGAAGACAGGCAAAGAGATCACGCTCGAAGACCTGCGTGAGCTCGTGGACAAGACCAAGGGTCTGGACGGGAAGTCGCCGATCCTGGCGACGATCAACAATCGGCAGACGAAGATCAGTCTGATCGACATAGATGCCACTGCCTGACTGCCTTTCACTGCACAGCCGGGCCCCGAGCCGTCTGGTTCGGGGCCGTTGTGCGTTCAAGGCACGCCAACCCATCCATACCCGTGCCGGATGTGCCGGCAGCAGCGCCGGCCTCGGCGGGCGGCCCGCCCGCTGCGCCCTCAGGCTCTGCGTAAGGACCACGTCCACACGCTGACGGTCTCGGTCCCGGCCGTGTCCGTCCTGCCGTTCCACAGCTTCGGCGAATTCACGGACGTCGACGCGGAATGCGCTTTCGACGTCAGGGCGTTGCTGTCGATGACGTCCCGCCGCATCGGGAGTGCGGTCGTGCGCACCAACCGCGCCGACGCCACCGTCCGTGTCCTCGGCCGGCGACGGGGCGACCGCACCGCTCACCCGCCGGCAGCGCCGAGACCTTCAGCACCTACTGCCCGGACGCCGCCACCGGCAAGCGGATACCGCCGGAGCCCGGCACTTCAGTACGCCGACGCCCCGCCCACGACGGCCTGACGCCCGCCACCGGGGCGAGCGCGACCGGCGGCGCCCCCGCCCGGCCGGGGTCGGGGGAGCGGTTCCCTGCCGATGAAAGGCGCAGAGCGGCGGGTCGGTACCTGCTGGATGCTCGCCCGGATCGGGTGGGAGCCGGGCGACTGTCGGCCCGTCAAGTGTTTACGCGTCGTCAGTCGACGGTCCAGCCGCGGAGCTGACGGGCGATGCGCGGAACGCTCAGCGTCCCCGCGGCGACGTCACGCACGAGGATGACGGCCGCTATTGGCGGGTACTCGAGCCTGCGCCCGTGCAGGGAGAGGTACGCCTCGGTGGAGTGCCACGCGAAGGTATCGTTCGAGTGCTCGAGGCAGGGGAGTTTGGCCAGGGTCTGCAGCAGCGCGGCGGCTTTGAAGTGCACGGAGCTGTAGACGTCGTGCTCCATGGACCGGGCGTTGACCCGCGCGGCGGCCGCAAACAGGGGACCCAGATCGTCGACCGGGGGGTCGTCGGGAAGAAGCTCGGCGGCATGCAGCAGAAAGGTGACCTCGAGCGGATGATGCGGTGCCGGCTCGGTCACGCGGCCTGGCCCCGCTCCCGCTGCTCGAGCTCAGCTCGGGCCTGCTGCTCGGCGGCACGCTGCTCCGCGGAGGGGTCGGTGCTGCTGGGCTCGGCGGCGAAGGCAGCGGCGCTGCGGGCCATCGACTCCTTGAAGCCGTCCAGGAACCGCTGCTCGACCGCGGTCGCGCGCGTATAGGCGGCGGAGAGGATGTACTCCTGCATGCTCACCCCTTCCTGGGCTGCGGCGGCAGCAATCACAGCCCGCTGCTCGGGGTCGGGGAAGCGGAGGTTCATGGCTTTGGGCTCTGGCATGGTGCCAATGGTACCAGCGGTACCATCTGCGGGCCCAGGGGCGCTCGTCCCGGGTTGGCGCGGTGGCGGCCTGCGGGCAGAAGTGGGTGGCCGCGGCATGATCGCGCCTGTTTCGGTGTCAGTGCCTTCTGTCTCTGGCTTCTGTCTGTGGCTTCTGCCTGAGGCGAAGGCCGTCCACGCGAGAACGCACGGGTGGCCCTCCAGTTGGGCAATCGCTCGCAGCGGCTGCGGATGGAGCCCGGGTGCGCGGGTAGGCGCAGGGCAGGAGGACGAGGCACGCCATGCGGTTCTGTACGAGTGATCCCTCAGGTCCCGGCTACCGTCGGCGGCGGCACGGACGAGGCTTCCGGTATGCCGGCACCGATGGGCGGCCGATCCGTGCGGGGCCGGAGCTCGAACGTATCCGCGCCCTCGTCATCCCGCCGGCCTGGACCGAAGTATGGATCTGCCCCCACCCCAACGGCCACATCCAGGCCGTCGGTACCGACGACGCGGGACGCCGCCAGTACCTCTACCATCCACGCTTCCGTGAACAGCAGGAGGCGGCCAAGCACGGGCGCGTGCTGGAGGTAGGCGCCGCGCTGCCCCGATTGCGCGCGCGGGTGTCGCGCGACCTCGATGCGCGGGGGCTCACCAGGTCCCGCGTGCTCGCGCTCGGGGTCCGGCTGCTCGACCTCGGCTTCTTCCGGGTCGGTGACGGCCACTACACGCGGTCGAACGAGTCGTACGGGCTGACGACCGTCCTGCGGGAGCAGGTCACCTGCCGCGCCGGCGAGGTCGGCTTCGACTATCCGGCCAAGAGCGGACGGCGCTACTGCCGGGAGATCGTCGACGACCAGGCCTTCGCCGCCGTTCGGTGCCTGCTGCGGCGACGTGAGGAAGGCGAGCGTCTCTTCGCGTACTGGCAGGCCCCCGACTGGCACGAGATCAGCGGTGCCGACCTGAACGAATGCCTTCGCGACCTCTCCGGCCGGGACATCACCAGCAAGGACTTCAGGACATGGCACGCGACTGTCCTGGCCGCCGTCGCACTCGCCGTCTCTGCCCCCGTCGCCGAGACCTCGCAGGCGGCCCGCCGACGCGCGGCCTCCCGGGCCGTGAACGAAGTGGCCCAGTACCTGGGCAACACCCCGTCGGTGTGCCGTGCCTCGTACATCAATCCACGACTCTTCGAGCTCTTCGAGCAGGGGAAGACCATCGCACCCATACTCGGCGAGCTCGGCGCCGACCACCGGCCGGGCATGCTCGCGACCCAGGGCCCGGTCGAGGAGGCGGTCATCCGCTTGCTGAGCTGACGCACCGCCACCTGCGGCGGTGCGGAACACTTCCAGCTGGGCGAGCGCGGCCTGGTCGGCGGTGCGCTTGGGCCGGCGCCCGCCGACCCGCCCCCGGGCCCGCGCGGAGGCGACCTCGTCGTTTCGTATGCGCCACGTCAGCTCGCGCTGGAGCTCGGCGAGCACGGACAGCATCTCGAACATCGCCCGCCCCTCCATGGCGGAGGTGTCAATGCCCTGCTCATTTATGTGCAGCCCGATGTCGCGCTCGCGCAGCTCGGCGCCGAGGGGCACCAGGTGCAGCACGGAGCGGGAGAGCCGGTCGAACCGGGTCACCTTCAACGTGTCGCCCTCGCGCAGCAACTGCATGACGAGATCGAGCTTCGGGCGGTACGCCTTCGCGCAGCTGCGACATCCACGTGGATGTCGTCGCGGTCGACGCCGTGGCGGAGTAGTGCGTCGAACCTATGATCGGGGTTCTGGTCGGCTGTCGATGTGCGGCAGTAGCCAAGAAGCAGTGCCGGAAACTACCCGAAGGACCGTTCTCCGACGTTGATTTCCGACGCGAGTTGTCGACAGTGCCCACCTGCCGGTTCGTGATCGTGAGCGTCGGCAGACGGTCGTTTGCCGACACTCACGAGCTGGGCGGCTGGCTCGGGCAGATTGCGGCCTCGATGTGGGCGAGTTGGGCGGCGAGGATCTCTTCGAACGCGGCGCGGCGCTCCACCCCGAGGGGGCGGACGTCGCGGGCGAAGTGGGCCAGGGCGGGGAAGCGTTCGGGGTCGGCGCCGAGTACCGCGACGCGGAACAGCTCCATGCCCTGTTCGTACTCTTCTGCGGTGATGGAGCTGACCCCGGCCTCGGAGGCGATCAACGCGGCGATGAGGACCGCGAGCCGGTGATAGCGTGCCGGGATCTCCTCGTCGGGCAGCCCCGACGCGCGCAGGGCCTGCAGCACCTCTTCCATGACCAGCCGGGAACCGGCGCCGCCTGACGCGTACCGGCCCCAGACCGCGGCGAGCTGGGGCTGCTGGCCGAACGCCTCTCTCGCGCGCAGGGCCAGGGCGGTGATGCGCTGCTTCCAGTCGCCCTCGGCGCGGTAACCGTCCATGGAAGCCAGGAGGATCCGGTCGGCGACCGCGCGCAGCAGTTCGGTCTTGCTGCGGAAGTGCCGGTACAGGCTGGAGGAATCGGTCCCGAGGACCGCGGCCAGCTTGCGCACGCTGAACGAGTCCGCGTCGCTCGTGCGCAAAAACTCCTCTGCCGCGTCCAGGATTTCCTCGGTCGACCAGCGCCTTCGGCCTGCCATTTCGCTCCTCTCGCCGGATCTCAGCCTAGCCTATGCACTTGGCGTTGCACGCACCGCGTGCATAATGAGGACATGGGCATGCCGGGCGGCCCGGCAGGAGGCGGGCCGGCGTGCCACTCGTGCCCTGTTGTCCGGGTCCGGCGACCGATGCGGAGCTCACCCCGGGGAATACGAAAGGACGCATGACGTGAAGAACCCACTGGATTCCGTGGCGCTGAACGCAGCCCTCGAAAACGTCCACCGCGCCGGGATGCCGGGCCTGTTCGCCGAGGTGCGCCACGGCGACCAGGCCTGGCGCGGTGCCGCCGGGGTCGCCGATGTCGCCACCGGTCGCCCCGTCACCGCCGGCATGCGGCACCGGGTCGGCAGCATCACCAAGACCTTCACCGCCGCCGCGGTCCTGCAACAGGTCGAGGCCGGTCAGATCGGTCTCGACAGACCGATCGGCCGGTACCTGCCGGGGCTGGTTCCCGGAGAACGCGGTGACGCGATCACGGTCCGAATGCTGATCAACCACACCAGCGGCCTCGCCGAGTACCTCCCGTACGCCTACCCCTCCTTCAAGGCGTTTCCCGTCCTCGCGGACACCGGGCCCCAGAGCCTGGACGACCACCGGTTCACGCGGTTCGACCCCGCGGAACTGATCGAGATGGGGGTCACCGCACCCGCCGTCGGCGCCCCGGGCGGCACCCCGGGGGTGTACTCCAACACCAACTACCTGCTCCTTGTCCAACTCCTGGAACAGGTGACCGGCACCACGGCCGAGCGGTACATCACCCGGAACGTCATCGAGCGCGCCGGGCTCCGGGACACCGAACTCCCCGCCGGACCGTACGTCGACGGGCCGCACTCGCAGCTCTATGAGGCGTGGTTCGGCATGATCGACCCGCCGCGCGACTACAGCGTCTACGACATGTCATGGGTGGGGCCGTCGGCCTCGCTGATATCAACCGTCGCGGACCTCAACCGCTTCTACGGCATGCTGCTGGCCGGGGAGATCGTCAGCCCGTCGTCGCTGGCGCAGATGCAGCGCACCGTCCCGGTCGTCTCCCAAGAGGGAAGGACGATCGACTACGGCCTCGGCCTGCACACGATGGAGGGACCCGGTCAGGGCACCTTCTGGGGCCATGGCGGCACGGTCTGGGGTGCCGGAACGCTGGCCATGATCCGTGCCGACGGCAAGCGGCAGATGGCGGTCGCGGTGAATATGCAGAGGTGGAACAGGCTCGACTCCTACGGCAAGCCGCAGCCCCATCCCATCGACGACGCGCTCGCGGCTCTCCACCGCGTGGCGATGTACGGCTGACCGGCCTGCCGCCGGCCTACAGCGCCACCGTGGAATTCCACCCGCTGCGCGGCGAAGGTATCGACTGCGCACTGCGTCTGCTGCAGGCCGGCGTGTCGGTCGAGCTGCACCAGTGGCCCGGCACGTTCCGCGGGTCGCAGGCGGTCCTGTCCGCCGAGGTGTCGCAGCGCCAGATCGCCGAACTCGCCGCAGCCCTGCGCCGTGCCCTGGCCCGAGTGACGTCGTCGCGGCCGACCCAGGCAGGCATCCCATGCCCACAACTCACCCGATGAAAGACCACCGCAGGAAGGACGCCCTAGCATGACTGTCACCCGGATCGAACTCTTCGGATCCTTGATCCACCTTCAGCCCGGCGGCCAGGTGCACACCGAGCAGCCCACAGCGGACACCGAGCTCGAGCGGGACGGCTGGCTGCTGATGGTCGCCCATGCGGAGACCGACGCCGACGTCCACGGCGACCACTGGGAAATTCACACCGAGGCGGACGAATTCGTCTCCTGCCTCACTGGCGCAATACGTATCATCCTCCGTCCGGAACAGCCGGGAGACGACGAGGAGGAGATCAAACTGGGTGCTGGAACCGCGGCCATCGTGCCACGCGGGCGATGGCACCGCCTCGCATTGGACGCCCCCAGCGACATGATGGCCGTCACCCTGCCGCGCGGCACGCGTGAGGAGAAGTGGACCGAAGCCTAGGCCGAAGCCGCACCCGGTCTGCACCCACAGCAACGCGGCACAGGCCCCATCACCCACGTCCGCGCCCACCCGTAACTCGCCCCTCTCGCCGGGCGCGACCGACGAAATACAGTTCTGCAGGCGACGGCCGGTTCAGCGCAGTTCCCGGTCGCGGCCGCCGCCTGCAGTCGCAGCCGGGCAGGCGCCCTGAAAGGGTTGCGTCTGTTGCGGCGGTTGTGCGGGCGTTGTGATGGTGAATGGACGGGACGGGTGTTGGTGGCCTCAGTGCCGGAGCAGACCGCCGACTTGGATGGGGGTGACGTGGCCGGTTGCCGGCGTGGTCCGGGCCAGGGTGAGGCCGATGTCGAGCAGGGAGGATCGGCTGAGGCGGGCGACATCGGGGATCGGGGTCCAGACCGACTCGGTGGTTTCGCCGTTCGGCTCGGGCCGGAGTCGGCCGCCGGTGATGCGGACCTGGTAATAGATGCCGACGTTGTGCAGTTCGGGCCGGCCGGGCAAGCGGCGCTCCGCCGCGGGGATCACTCTTGAGTCCACGCCGAGTAGACGGGTGACCACTGCATCCAGGCCTGTCTCTTCGGTGATCTCCCGAATCACCGCATCGAACGGATCTTCCCCGTGTTCGACTTTGCCGCCCGGGAGAGTCCAGGTCTTCTCGCCGTCCGGTTTCGCGGCGTGTGTGAGGAGTACGTGTCCGTCCTTGATAGACACGGCATATGCCGCCAGTCGTAGGTCCATTGTCGGAGGCTGTCCGGCGTTCCTGTTTGTCGTGGGCGGGTGGGCAGTGGGTGGCTGGCCTTGGATGTGAAGTCCTGCCCGGTGTGGGTGAGTTGCTCGTCGAGCGCTGGTTGGCGGTGTGGGTGGGTTAGTGGGTGGGGGGTGGGGTGGGGGTGTGTTGGTGGGGGTGGTTGAGGGCGTTGGTGAGGGTGGTGAGGTGGGGTTGGAGGGTGGTGTGGAGGTGGTTGGTGAGGGTGGGGATTTGGTTGTGGTGGTGGGGGGTGAGGTGGTGGTGGGTGAGGAGGTCGCCGGTGTGGGGGGTGAGTTGGTTGAGGAGGTAGAGGTTGGTGAGGTTTTTGAGGTGGGTGTGGGTGGTGGGGTGGGTGGTGTGGTTGAGGGTGGTGAGGAGGGCGTTGGTGGTGTGTTGGAGGGTGGTGAGGTGGGTGAGGGTGAGGGCGGGGTTGGTGGCGTTGTTGAAGCGGGTGTGGGGGTTGGTGGTGTGGGGGGTGGTGCGGAGGGCGTGTTTGGCGCGGGTGTGCCAGATGTGTTGGAGGTGGGTGAGGAGGTTTTTGAGGTGGTTGAGGTTGGTGAGGGGGTTGGGGGGTGTGGGGGTGGTGGGGGGTGTGGGTGGGGGGGTGAGGAGGAGTTCGGCGGCGGTTTTGAGGGTGATGAGGAGGTTGTCGCCTTCGGCGGTGATGGTGCCTTCGAGGTGTTGGGTGTAGTGGGCGAGGGGGTTGTGGGGGTGGAGGGCCCAGGCGCCGCAGCGTTCGCGGCTGGTGGTGGTGATGGTGCGGGCGTGGTGGGTGGTGAAGGCTTTGGTGAGGGCGGTGAGTTGGTGGGTTTGGTTTTTGGTGGGGGGTGGGTCGGTGTGGTAGCGGGGGTTGGGGGGTGTGGGGGGTGGGGTGGGGCCGTTGTGGTGGTGGTGGGTGTGGTGGGTGAGGGTGTGGCGGTGGAGGAGGGTGAGGGCGTAGGTGGTGGCGAGGTTGTCGAGGAGGGGGGCGTGGTGGGCGCGGTGGGTGGTGAGGGGGGTGGGGCCGTTGTGGTGGTGGGTGGTGTGGCGGTGGGTGGCGTAGTGGACGGCGATGGTGATGGCGGCGCGGGCGGTGCCGGTGGCGGCGGCGCTCATGCAGAGTTTGCCGAGGGTGACGCGGTCGATGGTGGTGAGGAAGCGTTTTCTGCGGTTGCCGTGGGTGGTGGTGTGGGTGCCGTCGGGGTGGAGGCGGTTGTGGGGGGCTTGGAGGAGGGCGGTGGCGGGGAGGCGGACGTGGGTGAAGGTGGTGATGGCGTGGTCGACGGGGTGGGGGAGGTGGCGGGGTGGGAGGGGGGTGATGTGGATGCCGGGGTGGGTGCCGTTTTCGTCGTGGAGGGGGGTGAGGAAGAGGTGGATGCCGTGGTCGTGGCCGTCGTGGGTGATGAGGCGGGCGGCGACGAGGGCGGTTTTGGGGCCGCCGGTGGTGGTGGTGTTGGGCATGAATTTGGCGGCGCCGGGGGTGGGGGTGTGGAGGGTGAATTCGCCGGTGTCGGGGTGGTGGTGGGCGGTGGTTTTGAGGTTGGCGGCGTCGTTGCCGTGGGCGAGTTCGGTGACGAGGAAGGTGCCGGTGTGCTGGAGGGTGGTGTAGGGGGTGAGGTCGCGTTGTTCGGGGTGGTCGTGGTCGAGGATGGTGCCGAGGAAGAGGTTGTAGTGGATGCCGGCGAGGGTGCCCAGGGCGCTGTCGGCGATGCCGGTCCATTCGTGGAGGGCGGCGAGGCGGCGGGGGTCGGACGCGAGGGCGAGGGGGTCGCCGGCGGCGGTGGCGTTGAGGCGGCGCAGGCGCTGGTAGGAGCGGGCGGTGCGCTGGGTGGGGGTGAGGTCGTCGTCGTGGGTGAGGAAGTCCTCGTGGGTGATGAGGGTGCGCCAGGGGGTGTGGAGGGTGTCTTCCTCGTCGCCGTCGAACAGCAGGTGGCGCAGTTCGCGGGTGACGGCGGCGGCGGCGTCGTCGGGTGCGGGTGAGGGGCCGCTCGCGGCGCCGGGTGCGGCGGGGGTGTGGGGCGGGGCGGGGAAGACGGTGGCGGGCGCGGGGGCGGTGACCGGAGGGCCGAGCACCTGGCCGGCCCGCGCACCCGCGCCACTCGCGCCACCCGCGGCACGGGCGGCCGGCACACCGGCGGCGGTGCCCCCGCCTGCCGCGCCGCCGCCTGCCGCAGCAGCCGCACCGGCCGCAGCAGCCGCAGGAGCCGCACCGGCCGCAGGAGCCGCGGTGGCCGAAGGAGCCGGGGCGGCCGCACCGGCCGAAGTGGCCGAAGTGGCCGAAGTGGCCGAAGTGGCCGAAGTGGCGGGGGTGGTGGGGGTGGTGGTGGCGTGCTTGGTGAACGTCAGCAGGGTCATGGCCTCTCCGCGGGATGGTCGGTCCGGATGAATCTGGGAAGCGCAGGGCCCCAAAGATACGTACCCACCGGTTTTGTTTTCAAGGCGTATTGCGGGTTACTCCGTGACGTGCGTCACGCTCACGGGCCGCGGAGGCGGCTTCCGAGGGCGGGAACCCCTGGTCGGTAGCAATCATTCCGCTTGAAAGGGACCATTGGGTCCGGGATGCAAAACCGGCAGGACGGTTTGATAGATGGGGGGTTACGGGCCGGGGTGCGGTGACCTGGGTCCCGTGCGGCCGCGGGGCTGGCCGCAGCCCTGTGGGCTGCTAAGATACGAACCCGCCGGTTTCTTTTGTGGTTGGGGTGGGGGTGCCGGCCACGGCCGGCGGGCCGGGCCGGTTCGGCATGTGCGGCGGGCATGTTCGGTCCGGCATGTGCGGTGGGCATGTTCGCGCGGTGTGTGCGGCGGGCATGGTCGCGGCGGGCGTGTTCGGTGCGGCGTGTGCGGCGGGCATGGTCGCGGCGGGCGTGTGCGGCGGGTGTGGTCGCGGTGGGTGTTGACCGGGTGTGGACGGATGTCGGAGGTGGTGGGTGATGGCGCGGCAGGAGCGGGCCGTGAGGACGCGGCAGGCGATTTTGGTGGCGGCGGCCGAGGTGTTCGACGAGGTCGGCTACGAGGCGGCGACCATTTCCGAGATCCTCAAGCGGTCGGGGCTGACGAAGGGCGCGTTGTATTTTCATTTCGCGTCGAAGGAGGAGCTGGCGCAGGGGGTGCTGGCGGAGCAGGTGCATGCGCTGCCGGAGCTGGTGGAGGGGGAGTTGCGGCTGCAGACGGCGGTGGACCGGGCGTTGATGCTGGCGTATCTGCTGCGCCGGGACACCGGGGATCCGATCGTGCGGGGCAGTGTGCGGCTGACGGTGGAGCAGGGGGCGTTGCGCGACGGGCTGGACCGGCGGGTGCCGATGCAGGCGTGGATGCAGCAGACGCTGGAGCTGTTCGAGCAGGCGCGGTCGGGCGGGGAGATCGGCCCGCACGTGGATCTCGAGGGGGCGGCGAAGACGTTCGTGGGCGCGTTCACCGGGGTGCAGGTGCTGTCGAACATCATGACCGGCCGTGCGGACATGACCGAGCGGGTCGCGGACCTGTACCGGTTCTTGATGAGCGCGATCGCGGTGCCCGCGGTACTGGTGCGCCTGGACTTCTCCGCCGACCGCGGGGCCCGCGCCTACGAGCAGGCGGTGCGCCACCGCGAGGACGCCGAACAGCCCGCCCCCCACTGACCACTGACCGCCCCCGCCCCCGGGGCCGCTGCCCCGCCGGGCCCGTTGACCGCCCCCGCCCCCCGGGGCCGCTGCCCCGCCGGGCCCGTTGACCGCCCCCGCCCCCGGGGCCGCTGCACCACCTGAGCCCGGAGACCAAGATGCTCCAGGACGCCGGCTACCAGACCGCGATCATCGGCAAATGGCACCTGGGCCAC